>JBMFSM010000054.1:0-2509 GCA_049967555.1 Candidatus Micrarchaeia archaeon | reverse complement strand
GCTCTTACCAGGCAGTCAAATCAAGCATGTCGGTCTCCCATGAATAAATTCGTGGAGTTCCTCATGGTTTCAAGGTTCGTTTCAACCATTAACATCACTGCGCCATCTGTGCTCATTCCAAAGATATATCGAATACCAACTGCTTTTGTTCTGTTGCTTGTTACCATATTTGAAAACTCATCCCACGATTGAAATCGTGGGCTTTCTGCTAAGCATTCTGTAAAGAAGTCAGAGCTCAAAGGCAGGCTTGAAAGCAAAAGGATAAAAAGTCGAGCAGTAGGTTTTTATTGCTTGAAAATAAAATAGATAATATGCTTATTTCAGAACTTAAGGGCTTAGTTCCAAATGAATTTTTAGAAGCTTGCAAGGAGAGGGGAATAGAAACGCTCACCCCTCCGCAACAGCTTGCGCTAGCCTCTGGCTTGTTAAAAAGAAATAATATAGTTGTTGCCAGTGCTACGGCTAGTGGAAAAACACTTATTGCTGAGATAGCAATGGTCAACAGCATAATAAGGGATCGAAAAAAAGCTGTATACGTTGCTCCGCTTAGGGCGCTTGTAAGTGAAAAATTTGAAGAATTCAAAAAATTATACCCTTATCTAAAGATAGCTATATCTATAGGTGAGCTCGATTCGCTAGATAAGTGGCTTGATGAATATGATATAATATTAGTTTCTACAGAAAAACTCGACAGCCTGATAAGGCATGGCTCCACTTTGGTGGACGGCGTAGGTTGCTTTGTTTTCGACGAAATTCACATGCTTGGTGATGTAAGCAGGGGCTCTGTGCTCGAAATACTTATTACTAGACTTAAAAGAATGGCACCTGAAGCGCAAATTGTTGCACTCAGCGCCACAATAGGAAATGCCAATGAGATAGCAGGTTGGCTTAATGCAGCGCTTGTTGAAAGCGACTATAGGCCAGTTGATTTGAAAAAAGGGATAATATTAGATGGTATAGTATATTATAAAGATAATGAGGAGGAGCTTCTTGGTAGTAGCAAAATCCCCGAAATAAGAATAGCAGAAGATACAATAGAAAGAGGGAAGCAGCTTATAATATTTTACACCACAAAGAGGAATGCTGAGGCAGGGGCCGAAAGGATAAGTAAAATAATTGAAAAATATGCCAAATCAAACCAGGTGAAGCTTCTGGAAATAGGCGGGAAAATAAAAAATATCCTTGACAAACCTACAAGCCAATGTGAAAAACTTGCGAATGTTGTTGAGAGGGGCGTAGCATTCCATCATAGCGGTCTTGTAAATGAGCAAAGAAAAATAGTTGAGGATATGTTCAAAGAGGGGTACATAAAAGCTGTTTGCTCTACAACAACACTTTCTCTTGGAATAAATATGCCAGCCAATACTGTGGTAGTAAGAGATACAAGCAGATATAGCGAGCTTGGGGGTGGAGAGAAGTTAAGCATGAATGAAGTGACGCAGTTGTTTGGAAGGGCAGGCAGACCAAAATACGACAAGGAAGGGAGAGCTTTGCTTGTAGCCAGGTCAAAAGGCGAGATTATTGATTTGTATTCTAGGTACATAAATGCGAAGCTTGAGCCTATAAATTCTACACTTGGGATGCTGCCAATACTGAGGACACATATATTGGCATTCATAGCCACGCAGTTTCTGAGCAGCAAAGAGGCAATATTGAATTTTTTCAGTGAGAGTTTCTACGGATATCAATATAACAGTATAAATGAGATCAGAGATATAACAGATAATATTCTTAATGAATTTTTGAACTGGGGGTTTGTTGAAAAAAAAGGCAGCATATATTGCGCGACAAGACTTGGAAAAAGAGTGAGTGAGTTATATATTGACCCTCTTTCAGCAAAGTGGATTGTAAGCATGCTTCAGAAGAAAAGAGATAATATGGCAAATCTCTTCATGATAACAAACAGTATAGAGATAAGGCCTTACGTAAAGGAAACTGATAAAGCTGTGGAAATGTTCAACAGGTACAAGAGTTTTATAGATGAATGGCTTGAAGAAGAGATGAATAGTGTTGGATTTTATGATCCTTTAAAAGCAATGAGCACAGCATGCATGCTTAATGACTGGGCAAACGAAAAGAGCGAGCAGGAGATTGTTGAAAAATATTCCACTACGCCAGGAGTCTTGCGCACCAAGCTTGTGAATGCAGACTGGCTCATATATGCAGCATCTGAGCTGGCTAAAATAATGCATATCCATAATATGGATTTAATAGAGCTTAGGCTAAGGCTCAAGTATGGAATAAAAGAAGAACTGTTGGATCTAGTGAGGCTCGAGCAGGTCGGCAGGGTTAGGGCCAGACTTATGTATAACAATGGTATAAAGAGCATCTCAGATTTGAAAAAGGAAAATGCCAAAAAAACAGTCGAAAAGCTTCTCGGAAAAGAGATCACTGAGAAAATTTTCTCACAAATATAAACTTCATAGCTTTCTCATCCACAAACATAAATTCTAAAGAATGCTTAGCAGAAAGCCCACGATTTCAATCGTGGGATGAGTTTTCAAATATG
>JBMFSM010000053.1:0-2876 GCA_049967555.1 Candidatus Micrarchaeia archaeon | reverse complement strand
TTTTAATCATTTACTTTATTATACTAAATATAATGTTGTGAAATGAGTAGCATAATTATATGATACGACCCTCGATGAAGTTGAGGGAATTTTTTAAATATTAAAATTAAAACCTCATATATTAACAAGGCAATTGTTTAAACATACATTTTTAAGTTTTTTTATAAATATAAATTGTGATTATATGGATATCGTAAAAACACTGAAAGATACGTATGGTAAAGCAATAGACATAATGTTTCATCCGGATTCTTCGACAAAAAAATCAATGAGGATTGGAGAGGCATTGGCATTTTATTACACTCTTGCAATAATACCACTTATTCTTAGTATAATAGTTACGATGGTTATATATATACCAGCAAATCTGTTTTTCGGTGGCGCTACAAAAGGAATAATGCTTTTGATTATGGTATTGACATATCTTGTGTTTACCCCACTGGGATTAATAATAAATAGCGAAATTTATAATCTCATAATAAAAGGCCTTTTCAAGATGTATAATCAAGGTTATGATGCTGTATTTACTGCATTTACATATGGTGCGATTCCACTTATACTTACATATTGGCTCTTGCGTGTTCCTTTCATAGGCATGGCGCTTATTTTATTGTCAGGACTGTGGGGCTTTATAGTTGAAATAATAGCGATTTCAAACTTGCTTTCTATGAGCAGGCTCAAGGCATTAGGCACAATATTGCTCAACAGCATTGTGCTTGTGATAATTATATATTTTATAATCTTTGTAATTGGCTTGAGCGCTATCTCGCTTGGATTGATTAGCCCCAAGAGTTTATCAACTATGGGTACAATGAATACTAATTATGGCTTAACCACCACAGCGCAAAGCAGCCCGAGCAACCCAAACCCGCAACCTGAGACAAATTTAGGCAACGCAACAGGCATTTACCAAGGCCAGCGCGTGTATCTTACAATAGTGCCGCAGAGAAGTGTTGAAGCATTTCCAGGAGTGCAGCTTGTTGGTATTCTTTATGATTTTAATACAACAAATTCATCATACTCATGCCTAGATGGTGCCCTAATAAATGTTTGGCAAGCAAACAATGAATACCCAGGATATCTCGTAGCGCACAATGGAGGAGAAGGAAGAGAGTGCAAATATATAACAGCAATATTCAAAACATGATAAGATAATCAAAGCTTATTGAAAATGTATTTTTGCTTAATCTACTCAATTTATCTTTTGAAATAATGCTTTGGGCTCATTTGTTTTGATAACGCCATCAGTAAGCGGCTTGGCATCGCTAAACAGTTTTATTTCGATATTTAAGTATTTCGAAAGCTTTTCTGAAGCTTCTGGCAGAAAGGGCTCTAACAAGACAGATAATGTTCTGCATATGTTGGCACACACAAATAAAACCCCCTCGCACTTATTCTTGTTAGTAACTACCAATTCCCAAGGCTTGCTGTCCTGGAAGTATTTGTTGCCCATAGCAGATATGGCAAGTATCTTAGCAAGTCCGCTTCCAATTCTCAATTCTGAAAGCTCCTTGTCAATTTCATCCACCATTTTGTCAATTTTCTCAAGCAGTTCTTTCCCACTTTTATCTAAATCCTTTGCTTCCACCTTTCCATCAAAGTTCTTGTATATAAAAGTAAGTGTTCTGTGGATGAAGTTACCAATATTGCCAACAAGCTCACTGTTTGTTGTTTTTATTAAATCAGCCTCAGAAAAATCACCATCCTCAAAGACAGATATATTGTGAAGAAGATAAAACCGTACATTATTCCTGCCATATTTGTCTAGGATCTGTATTGGATCTATAATATTACCAATAGATTTACTCATTTTCTGCCCGTTAGATGTTATATAACCATGCACCAATATTTCTTTTGGAAGTTCCAAACCTGCTGAAAGCAGTATCGCCGGCCAATATATTGCGTGAAAACGAAATATACCTTTTCCTATTACGTGCATGTCGGCAGGCCATAGCTTTTTGAATTTTTTTTCATCTCTTCCAAAACCAACCCCTGTAAGATATACACTAAGGGCATCAAACCACACATAAATCATCTGGGAATCATCATTTGGGACAGGTATTCCCCACCCCTTGGCTCTCTTATTTGATCGAGATATACTCAGATCGTCAAGGCCTTGGTCCAGGAAAGATAAAATTTCATTCTTCCTTGATTCAGGTATTATTTTGAGCTTATCTGTCTTTATGAGGTTTTTTATTTCTTGCTCATATTTTGACAATTTAAAAAAGTAGTTTTCTTCAGATATTATTTCAGGTTTTGTCAAATGCTCAGGGCAAAGCCCATTGACAAGTTCATCTTTTGTGTAGAAAGCTTCGCAACCAACACAATATAATCCTTCATAGCTCTTTTTGTATATGTCGCCAGATTTATAGCAAAGATCCCAGAGCTTTACAACACCATCCCAATGTGCATCCTTGTCAGAGGTGCGTATAAAGGCATCATAATTCAAGCCGATCTTGTCTGCAAATTCCCTAAAGCTTGAGGAATATTTGTCAGAAAGAACTTGCGGGGCAACGCCAGCTTTATTTGCAGCCTGCACAGTTTTCAGACTGTTTTCATCTGTGCCTGTAGTTAAAAACACATCTTTTCCCTTCAATTTTTGATATCTTGCTATAGTATCAACTAGCACGAATTCTAAAGCATGCCCCATGTGTGGGGGGGCATTTATATAAGGTATTGCTGTAGTAATATAGAACTTTTCAGACATTTTTATACACCAAACTTTGTTTTTGCAACCAAATTGGTTGCTGAGCCACGAAACCTGCAAACTCTGATATACTTTTTACTTAGACATGACATAAGGGCTTCGCCCTTATAAACTTATCGAGTGCGGGTCCTCTCCGCCGACAAGGTCGGCGGTATCCCGCACTTGATAA
>JBMFSM010000052.1:0-2956 GCA_049967555.1 Candidatus Micrarchaeia archaeon | reverse complement strand
CCTACAGCAGGGTTCCTTTCTCTCTTTCAACGGTAAACCCTGCAGAGAGTAGGGAAATGTGATAACATGCATATGGTGGCCATAAGGAATAAATAGGTAGAGGTTCGCGCTGCTGCACACGTGACTGTGCAGCGTTACGGTACAAAAACATTCTCGGATTCAGGTAAGTAGAGGAATGAGTTTATCAGGCTGTCATAGTGTATATCATTTTTTTCCAGCAACTCGTGGTTCGTTAGAAATTCGTATTCTTCTTTTGTCAAATATGCTGCATAGTTGAAGATAGGTGAATATGCGAATATTCTATTTCCTCGCTGGAAGAAATAGATTTGAGGATTTTTCTTTTTGGGAAAGCGATCCTGATACATCTTCCCAATTTCTCTGAGCGTATGCAATTCTATGGTTTTCATGTAACCACTTAGCTTGTTAAAACACGATGAATATTATCTTTTCTTGCAAGCTCGGTCAGGTTCTTCCTTTCTGCCAAAACTTTTTCCACTTTTTCGAGCAGCAAGTTTTCAAGCCTGAAATAGAAAGAGTCTACAATTTGCATACTAACTGCACCTCTTAGTGCCTCTTCCAATGTAATAAAAAATCGGTCCCAAACTTATTTTCTTTTATGAGCCTTGAGATCTCTATTGCAGTGACAGCGCTCAGCTGGCAACTGTTGGGGTCGAACAATTCCTTTATCCCCTCCTTGCTAGGGCTCCAGTTAAGATATGTAAGGGCAAGGGCAACATTCTCAATCAAGCTATTCTTTCTATCTATCCTTATATTGTATGCGTTGCTTATTTCTTCATAGCTCTTGAATTTTCCCATTATATATATTGCATAAGCCCTCTCTTCAGGAGTTGAATCCCTTTCCCTAACAATTTTATCAATTAAAGGAAGGTAAGTTTGGTCTAACTTTTCAGAAGATGAAAGATGCATAAGGAGTGCACCTCTAACATGTCTGTTGCTCTTAGTAAGAGCAGATATCGAGCTTGCCACGCGACCATCATCATCTTTTAGTGGAATCCTTATCAGCCTGTAAATTATAAAACTTTCCACTAGTTCTGCTACATCCTTGTCTTCATGCTCTAGGTTTTCCAAAAGTTTTAATATTCCTTCTGAGTCAGCATTTACAGCCAATGCTTGGTACGCCTTCATCTTTATGTCGTTATCACTCTCATTTATAAGTGGATAAATAAGAGGCATGACATTTCTGTGTGACGGCGTATAATGGAGCACATTGCAAAGTTGCAGGATTATGTTCTTGCTTTTATCATGCAAAAGCTTTTCTACAATCTCTGGTGTAAGATCTATTCCATGGTAGCCAAGCACATTCAGTGCAAACAGTCTTACCCTCTCATCCACATCATTCAATGCCACATTTTCAAAAAGTTTGGAGTATTTGTTGAACTCTTTATCTGATACTATGTCCAAAGCCCATAGCGCTGCAATCCTTATCTTAGGATCATCAGATTCAAGAAGCGAAGCAAAGTCAACATCTTTCATTTTTGAGTATCCAATAAGCCAAAGCGCCCCTATTGGGTCATGGTTTTTTGAAATCAAAATTCGTATATCATTCTCAAGCTCCTTTTTGTCAATCTCATTTGCATAGATCAATATCGTATCCAAAAAAGGTAGGTATTCTTCACCCATTTTTTTCTTTATTTCTTTTGCAACTCTGCTCAGTTCGCTAAGCTTGTCCCTGAAATAAAATGCTGTCATAAGGGCGAAAAAGAAGTCAGCATTGCCAGTCTGCCTAAAAATGTTTATGCTCTCGAAATATGCCTCTTTTTCATTCGTTATGATAAATATGGGGTTAAGCCCATTCTTAAGTAGGTAAAGGTTCATAAAGAGCCTTGATATTCTACCATTTCCATCTCCAAAAACATGAATGTAGACGAACCTGAGGTGGAATTCTATTGCGTTCCATAATGCATCATAATGCGAGTTTGTTGGTCTATTCAGTATCTCTACAGCATTTATGAGCTCCTTATCGTTGTCTATACCGCTCGGAAAGAGCCATCCAGCTATGCTGCCGGGGCCCTTTCTCTTTCCTGTGCGCTTGCCTATAAGGCCTTTGAAAAGCAACCTCTGGCTTTCAAACAGATCTTCTACAGTAATCTTCTTGTCCTTTAGGGTGTAAAGCTGCTCGTATAAGGTCTTGTGATTGAGCAATTCAATATAATCTTCAAGCTTGCCATCCCTATCTATGAGGCCGTTCGCAATGAGCAGGCTGGCGGCATCGTAGCTGAGCAGATTGCCCTCAATTTTGCTTGAATAGAAGATTACCTTAATTATAGTATCTTTCAACCAGTCGCTTATATCAGCATTATTTTCATGATTTAGTATTTTACCTGCACCCAGAGCGTCTAGCAGAATAGAATAAGAATTTTTATCCATAGCAAGCCTTTTTCAAAAACCTATGCACTCGCTATGCACACAGTATGTAACACATTCGTCAGGCCCGCAAGCCTTCCCACCAAGTTTTTTTGTTAAATTTACAACTTTTTTTGTTGCTTTTTGAAGGGATCCATTCAATGCTTTCCATTTATACACCTAATTTTAATAGTGAGAAAACATTTAAAAGGTTTTAGATATAATAAGGTAAGTGTCGTCTAAAAAATTTTTGTATAAATTGGCGTTTAGTAGCAGTTTGTTTTTGTTTAATTTGATCCCATCTTTTTTCTCAATGTTTTTTGCTAATTTTGATAATTAACTTCGTAAAAAGCTTTTTATATTAATTACTATTTTTGATAATTTTTAATTAAAGATCCTCTTTCAATTGCTCTAGCCTCAATGAAGCCGCTCTTGCGAAATATGCAGCTATGCGTTCCTGAATACATCAAGCACTTCTTCTTTTATCTTCTCGAAATCAAGTGACTCAAAATTTCCAACAAGACTCTTCAAATCAGTCCAATACTGCCTCAATTCTTCAACCTTCCTTTCGAAAGAAGCAAATGAGTATCTC
>JBMFSM010000051.1:0-3106 GCA_049967555.1 Candidatus Micrarchaeia archaeon | reverse complement strand
TAACAATTACTTCAAATGGATAGAAATCACAGGCGGAGAGCCTTTCCTGCGCAGCGATATAGTGGACATTGTCAAGGCCTTCAAGGAGCATTCAAAGAGCCTATACATCGTGACGATACCCACGAATTCGCTTACCGATCATAATGCAGTAATAGAGAAGATAAAGGCTATGCTAAACATGGGTATACCAAGGATCGCGATTACTGTGAGCCTGGATGGCTACCGCGAGCTTCATGATAAGATACGTGGCGTGCCTGGCAACTATGATAAGGCAATAGACATGTACAAGAGGCTTGCCGCGCTCAAAAAGGAATACAAAAACTTGTATTTCGTATTCGGCTACACTCTTAGCAACTTGAATGCTGGGCAGTTCCAGAAAACCTACGAAGCAGTGAAAAGCGAGATTCCTAACATAACCTACAATGATTTCCACATCAATCTAGCTCAAATATCAGACAACTACTACAGCAATGGAAACCTGAGCATAAAGCCCTCTGGAGATGGCATTGCCGATGAGATAGCATATGTGGTAAGTAGAAGGAAGAAGAGGCTGAGCGCAATAGAGATGATAGAGCATGCATTTCTGAAAGGGCTTTCCACCTATGCAAGGACAGGCAAAATGCCGCTGCATAGCAGAAGCCTTGAGGCATCAATATTCCTAGACAGTTTTGGCAATGTTTATCCATCAATAATGTGGAATGTAAAATTAGGAAATATAAGAGATACCGGCTTTAATTTAGACCCAATTTTAAATAGCAAGCTCTCGTTCTCAATACGCAAAGATATAGAAGAAGGCAGAGAGCCTACTCAATGGACTTCTTGCGAAGCTTACCAAGCAATTATGGGAAAGCTGCCAAGCCTGTTTACTTTGAGCGAGAAGCAAAATGGTAACAAATAAATCTATAAAGCTATCTATATAAATTTCATATTAAATTGTAGTGATTTTATGCAAGCGCTTAGGGTTCTCTTCTATACAGCGATTATTGTGGTTGCAATGCTTCGCTTTTCTGGAGCCATTACTACCGTTTCTCTTACAGGTATCTGCTCCAGCAATACAATAAATGCTACAAACCACTTCCTTCATTTTTCATTGCATAATTCTGGAAATGGCTTTGCTTCGAATCTAGATATTGTCCCAGTATTCCACGGATTTTCAACAAGTAATGCAATAGAGACAATACCAGAGCTTGGTCCGAATTCTTCTGCATATTTTAGTTTTGATCTTTACAACTTTTCATTACCGGGAAGTTATGTAGAATCTTTTGTAGCCTATTATCAACAAGGCAGCTCTTCATTTTCAACAATGTATTCATGCCTTGTAAATGTAGGGAGTCTTGCGCCAAGCATGCTAACAATCTCTTCGAGCGAGTTCAAAAATGATATAATCAATGTAAGCATTATAAACTTGGCAAGTTATCCTATAAATGCCACAGTGGAAGTATATGCGCCTCCATCTTCCTTTAAAATAAACAACTCTATCGTAAATGTCTCTTTTTCCGGATATGCATCTAAAAGCATAATGTTCAAAATGATACCTCCAAAATATTCCAATGCGACAATACCTATAGCAGTAGGAGTTTCTTATATTAAAAATGGTATGCACTATGCAAATATCGGATTTGTCACTGTTGTGCTGAGGGGCAGCTCCAATAACTATGAGTTCTATATTATATTGGCAACGATAACAGTAATTATAATTATAACAGCATTGATTGTGATATCAATAGCCAAGCATTCCAAGAGAAAAAGGCTCGAAGGCAAAGCAAGTCAGTGATGTAATGCCAAGACTGATAAGCATAGTAATACCAACCTTTAACGAAGAGCATAACATTGGTAAGGTGCTTAAAGGAGTAAAAGCAATTATGGAAGCCCACCACTACAAGTATGAAGTTATAATAGTTGATAAATATTCCAAAGACAAAACTATTGAGATTGCAAAGAGGTATGGTGCAAGAATCCTTTATGATTCATATGGGAAAGGATCAGCACTCATAAAGGGCATGCGCAATGCAAAAGGGGATATTATAATCTCAATGGATGCCGATCTTTCGCATCAGCCAAAAGAGCTTTTATTACTTATAGCAGGCATAGAGGCGGGATATGATGTATGTATGGGTTCTAGATTCCTTACAGGTGGGGGTTCTGAAGACATGTCATTCATAAGAAAGATAGGCAACAAGTTTTTTGTTGCAGTCGTAAATCTAATATATCATATGCACTATACAGATATGTGCTATGGTTATAGAAGCTTCAGCAAGAAAGCAATAAAAATTTTAGACCTGAATGAGAAGGGTTTTGGAATAGAGACAGAAATAAATATAAAAGTTGCAAAGCACAATCTCAAAGTGCTTGAAGTCCCAAGTTTTGAAAAGCCAAGGAGCAGTGGTCAAGGCAAACTACGCACATTTCACGATGGTTGGATAATATTGAGGACGATACTTAAGAATGTAGGAAATTAGGTCAGCTTATCTTTTTCCTACGATCCTGTAAAAACCAAAAGTAAATTTATATACCCCCCTATTATATGTTGCAGTTTTTAATGGCGTGGTGTTATAATCTGCCATTGCCTGTATGCATATGTTGTTTGGTGTTTTGCACCAGTACCCATAATCAATTACAAGGCAGCTATAATTTTTTTCAGCGTTCGCCATAAAAGTGCCATTAAACAGATAAAACATCTGGGCTCCTGCTCTACCATTGATATTGAATAGGTACGGGACATAGGAGAAAACGAGGCAGTTGCTCGGTATCGCAGAGATATTTGTATAAATAAAATTTTCGTCGAATCTTGCACTTCCGGCCTGCGATATCGCTGATGGATTTATTGCAAGTAGAGGCTCAAGGGCATATAGTGGGTAAAATATTACGGCAAATAAAATTGCCAAGCCTAAGATTGCAATGGAGCCTTTCAGTATTTTACTCAGCTTCCTTATCTTAAGAATTTTGCCTATCAATTCATAAAGATATCCTGCCCCAACACCGCTAAAGAAGCAAGCCTGGTATATAAGTGCAAGCATGAAACGCCAGTCAACGCCATATATCACACCACCAGCATAGAATGCGGTATAGAGCACAAAGAAAGTTATAAACCATATAACCATGGCAA
>JBMFSM010000050.1:0-3725 GCA_049967555.1 Candidatus Micrarchaeia archaeon | reverse complement strand
ACGAACCTTGAAACCGTGAGGAACCCCACGAATTTATTCATGGGAGGGTGTCAGACCTGTAGATGTTGAGGCTATAAAAAGATTTGGGCATATTGCCATCGATCTTGCCGATTCGATAACCACTAATGAGAAAGCGCATGAAAGAAAAGTATTTGCCATCAAAGGATAAAATTATGATTTTTTGCAAATTTTTTTGGTTCTGTAAAAGTTCATCAGCTGGGAATAAAACTCTATTAAGAGCGGAATAAAAAATGCAATATACTATCTTGTTATTTTTATCTCTTTCATTTCTTCCATATATTTTTTTCCATTCCCATCTAAGAAAAACTTTCTTGCAGGTTCGAGTATTTTTATAAGATTTTCAGCTACGGTTGCTTTTAGATCTGCCGGATGAATTTTACCATCGCGATATGCGGATTCGAGAGAAGCTATATCTAGAAATGCCATGCTTTGCTTAGTTTTATTATTAACAATCTCCAATCTTTCATTTTTCCTATCCAAATATGGGACTATTACATATCTCATCAAATCTATAATTGGATTTACCTCTGTTTCTTTAAGTGGGCAAAAAGCATCATTTATCTTTTTTCTAATATCTTCTTCTGTATCATGAATGAAGATCGCGCTGTCGGGTTTTGATTTTGACATCTTTATATCTATAAGCTGGTCTTCAAGCATTGCCCTATTGTTTGCCTTTCTGGAACTAAGTATAGAATTTCTCTGCTGCTCTGTTATGTGAATTCCCATCAATAGATGTTGATGCAAAGCCACTGGTTTATATGCAAATGAGTTAGAGGCCTCTAGTGCAATCACATGCACCTTCCTTTGGTCCATACCACCATGCGCTATATTTACTCCAATACTATATATGTCTGCTGCTTGCATTGGGACATACATAAACTGCGAGAGATTAACTTCATCCCCTTCTTTCCTTCCCATTATCGTAATGCTTCTCTTAGTGCGCGACAGCGACATCGTTGAAGCTATTTTTAATACATTTTCAAAATAATCTCTTCCTAACTTTTCGTAAAGCTCTGAGCCAAGTAAAAAATTTACTTTTTCAGTATCCCCGCCAGCGCACTTCAATGACATCTTAAGCGCTTCCTTAAAATATCCTCCAGCTATCTTTCTTATGGCGCTTAAGTCACCACCCAGCTTCTTGTTTATCCAACTGTGATAGTCTGCCAAAAATAAATTTGTATTGGCTCCTGCAGCTTGCAAATCTGCTACCTTACTCATAGAAAGCAAGCCTGTCCCAAGATGTACAAAACCAGAAATTTCAAATCCTATATAGTGATTCAACGGTGTGCCTTCTGTTATAAGCTGTGTAAGCCTTTCTTCTGTAAGTATCTCTTCTGTAGGTGACCTTTTGAATAGCTTTAGGATTTGTTCTTTATTTCTGGGCATATTATTCATGCATTCCCCTATAATATTATATTTATTATTCAGTAAACTTTATTCAGTAAACTGCGCCGGTATTATACCTTGAAATATAAATAATACAAATAAAAAGATATATATGTATTCCCTATAAAATTTCAGTGCACGGCCCAAAAAATAAATTAAATCATAGAGATACAAAAATCCTTAAACAAATTTTAATCATTGTGAGCGGGAAACCTACAACATTTATAGGTAGGATTGTGGCGAACCACAGATAAATAGAATTCCTTGTTTCATCAGTCAATGACCTCAACCTTCTATATTTAGAAGCTGGCAAACCCATATTAGCTGGGCTAGTGACTTCATACATTGTTGCCGTCTAGGAAGTCCACTCAGTTTATGGGTGGGAAGATGTTATATAATAATGGATTTCTCAGGATATTGCGAAAGTCATTTATTTACTCTTAGTGAAATCAGCTTATGCATTACTCTGATTTGAAAAGAATAGAAAAGCTGAAAAAGATACTTGAATATATAGCTTACGGCTCGCTAGCTTTTGACGCAGGTGTTGCCATAGTAACGTTAGCCTCAGTCCATTTCTACGCGAAAGAGCTGGCTATCTTGCTAAAATATCTTAATTTGGGCTTAACTGCCATAATATTGGTATCTGCGATACTTTTCCTAGTTCTGCTTTATCTATCTCACTATGAGAAAATAATTGAAAAGTTCGCTGAGCTTAGCTTAAAATCTAAAATTAATAAATCTCAATCAAATAAAAGAAAAAATAACACACGATAGCTTTCATACTGTTATGCAGTTTCTTAAATGCAGCAAATCTTGAAATTTTTCAATTTCATATGAAAGTATAAAATATGGCTATATTTAACACTACTTTATTGTTTGGTATGGTTTTATAATATTTCATGATTAATTATATTGATTGAATGCACGCAAAATCTAATGTTAATACAAAAGATGAAAGAATTCTAGTTTTGGCTATAGATATAGATAATGATCTCTATAGAAAGACGGGAATTTCTGGTCCAATAGTTGGGAGGGTGCAAAATCTTAATGCTGCAACTCAGCTTGCACTTGCGGATCCTGAAGAGACAGACGCAAATGCAATGTTTCAGGCAGTAAAACTCTATGACGAGCTTAAGAAAGAGGATTATCTTGTCAACGTTGCAACAATAACGGGTTCAGAAACAGAGGGATATGTTGCAGATAAAGAAATAGCAAGGCAGTTGGAGCTTGTCCTTGATCAGTATAAGGCAGATGCCTGTGTTTTTGTAACTGATGGTGCAAGCGATAACAGGGTCTTGCCAATAATAGAATCAAGGATAAAAGTAAACAGTGTTAAGATTGTAAGCATGAAGCAAGCTGAAAAATTTGAAAGCACATATTTTGTAATACTTGAAAAGCTCAAGGAGCCTCATTATGCAAGGATAATATTTGGCATACCTGCCCTGCTCCTCATTCTTTTTGCGGTAAGCTATGCTATAGGCACAAGCTGGGAGCTTCCTGTTGCTTTGATAGGTATTTATCTTATAATAAAAGGATTTGGTCTTGAGGAATCATTGCTTGACTCCATGAGGGGCTTTGGCTTCAGCATAGAAAGAATGAGTTTTGTATTTTATCTGAGTGCCATAATATTCTTTGTGGCTGGGCTCTTTATAGCAGGAGGCAACTACTATGGCGAAGCAGAAATAACTAGCAACCAACTTATGATTTGGGCTTACACCTTAGAGGGTTTCCTTATTCTCCTTCCAATCTCACTTGTTCTTTACTTAATAGGTAGGATACTTGATGTCAAAGAGAAAAGTTATCTATTCAGGGGACTTAATTATGGCACCTATATAAGTTCAGCAATAATCTTCTGGGTAGTTATGTATTCTTTTGTTGCATGGCTTATAGGCCAGATATATTTTGGGCAATTTATATTATATACTATGCTCGCAATATTTATTGGTATAATAGTTTCTGTTTATTCTGGTTATATTAGAAAGGTTGCCCTTCGCAAGAGAATAGTAAAAGGAAAGCTTGTTGTAAATGAACTTGGTGCTATGATAGGCAAAGCGTTAGGTATAGATTCTAAGAGAAGCATGCTTTTAGTAAATACTAGCTTCGGTACGCAGATATCATACAAAATAGATAGAATAATAGAGATAAGGGATAAAATAATAATTAGATAGAAGAATTATTGCAAGCTCTCACTGATACTATTAAAAAAACAAATAAATAACTTGCTGTGCGTTTGCAAAAAAGTTTTGGGGTTGCTGCTAATCGACTGTAAAGTGTGGGTTGTGGAACAGATATACAACGCTATGCAAAGCAATACAAAA
>JBMFSM010000049.1:0-4459 GCA_049967555.1 Candidatus Micrarchaeia archaeon | reverse complement strand
TTATTTTTGCGAGATTGTCCAATATTTCATAATCGCCCTCCACCTTTACAACCTGGGTCAATTTCATTTACTTCACTATTAAATTACATATTTAGATACAGTTAATAAATTTACATAATTTCGCATTCATCCATTACTGAAATCGTGGATTTTTCCCACTCACGTTTGATAAAAAGAGAAGAATAAAAAAAGAAAAAAGGTTATTAACAGCTAACCTGTGCAACGTTTCCGAAGCCGGCGATTAGATTTACAAGAGGCTGTGCTATTATAACGAGCACCACACCTACTATACCACCGAGGATCATACCAAGAGCCCATCCCTGCAGGCTTGCTTTCAGGTTACCAGTTGTTGGCAAAAAGTGAGCCAATGCATAAAGCATACCACCTATCAGGAAAAGAACCACAGCAAACAATGCTATTATACCTCTAACATCACCAACCAAGGCACAAAACGTAGAACTTACCGTAGTAAGAGAACTCGTAGTAGAGGTAGCAGCAGATACCATGCTTATTATCGTTGTAGCGAAGAAGAGGTAGTATATCGCTTTCAATAGTTTCACATTCATCAAAACACCTTCTTTCTATAATTATAATATGAAAGATTTTAAATACCTTTCTTTGTATCAAAAAAGAAGATATAACAAGGTTTTTAAGTTATGCTTTGACAGAAGCCAAGAGCCCATCAATAATACCATTAACTCCGATGCCACCTGTTGCTCTTACAGCTATTCTGTGGCTTAATATGGGTTTTGCAAGGAACCTTATGTCGTCTATTGTTACTTCTTTCCTACCTTCGATAAGGGCTTTTGCCTTGCCACACATCATAAATGCTATATCTGCCCTCGGGCTTGCGCCCATTATAACATGTATGTCAGTTCTTGTTGCACTTACAAGCGCCGTGATATATTTTACAACGTTATCGGGAATTATGATGGACTTAGACTGATCCTGCATTGCGATTATATCGTTTATTCCTACAATCTTTTTTACTACCATTTTTTCCTCTCTTTCTTTTATTCTAAGCATTTCTGCCTCCTCTTCCATGCTTGGATAATCCACCTCTATTCTCATCAGGAACCTGTCCGCCATAACTTTCGGAATGGGTTCAGTACCCTCAACCCTAAGAGGATTTTGAGTAGCAAATGCTGTGAAAGGCCTAGGGATTTGTATATCAACTCCGCCGAGACTTACCTGTTTTTCTTCAAGTGCTTCAAGAAATGAGCTCATTGTTTTGGGTGGAATCCTGTTAAGCTCATCAAGTAGAAGGATGTTTGTGAATATTGGGCCCTTCATTACCTTTACAGTGTTATCTTCTAGATATGTGTAACCCAAAATATCTTTTGGATCAAGGTCAGATGTACCTTGTATTCTTTTGAAATCTGCATCTATTATTGAAGCAAGCACTTTGGTCATTGTTGTTTTCGCAACGCCGGGCACCCCCTCAAGCAGGGCATGGCCATTTGCAATTATTGAAAGAAAAAGGAGCTCTAGCGTATCTTTTTTTCCAGCTATGTGTGAAGTTAGCTCGTCCATTACTTTAAGGTAAGTAGAATGCACATCCAAAAAACACACCTAAAAAATTTCTCAACCAAACAATAAATATCTTTGCATCAGGCTTTATTAGAGATATCTTTGCGAGCAGCGCATGGCAGAAAGCATGCCAAAATATAAGGCAGATATAAGGCAATTATTGTTATTATTGTTGTTATTTTATTTTGGTTTTGCCAATTCATCACAAAACATAGATTATAAAACAGGTTTGCACATTTTAGAAAGATATTTATCTTTTTGAGCGTAATTATGTCTGATTATATGGAAATGAATTTTGTAAAATGGATTGGCCATGCCTCCTTTTTGATAGAGGGTAAGCAAACTATCTATATAGATCCTTTCAAGCTTTCAAAAAATTTTGGGGTTGCTGATATAATATTTATAACACATTCACATTTTGATCACCTTAGCGTTAGCGATATAAGCAAGATTGCGGGCCCTTCTACTATTGTTATTGCACCAGGCGAAGCAAAAGAGAAACTAAAAGATTTCAATGTGTTTGCGGTGGAGCCTCAAAAAAAATATGACATTAAAGAAATAGAGTTTGAGACAATACCTGCATACAATACGAAGAAGGAGAGGTTAGGTTTTCACCCGAAATCTAACGGATGGGTTGGTTATGTGATAAATGTCAACAGTAAATCTATTTATCATGCTGGAGATACAGATAAAGTAATAGAAATGCAATCTATAGAATGTGACCTTGCTCTGCTTCCTGCCGGCGGCACATACACTATGGATGCAAATGAGGCAAGCGAAGCTGCAAGTATAATAAAAGCAAGATATGTCGCACCTATGCACTACAAGGCACTTCTTGGGAAAGAGGGCTCAGCCGCGTTGGAAGAAAAGTTTCGCAATGATGTTAAAAATAGTATAATACTGAAAGAGGTGCAAGAGCCTAGCTATTCTTTTTGATAAGCTTTGCTATTTGCCTTGCTTCTTCTAATATCTCTTCTGGGCTGAGTTTGAACACTCTCTCGTTAGCTTTGTCCAATTCATTGCCTTTTTTTTGGGCTTCTCCCCTGCTTATACCAAGTTGCTTTTGTGAATCTATTACGGCATTTTTGAGCTCCTTTTTCTTGTGCTGCATAAGAAATCCTATTATCTTAAGCTCTTCGTAGTTTGGACCATCTACCTTTGGCTTCAGATAGATTATTGCTGAGTCCACTCTTGGTATAGGCCTAAAGTTTCCCTTTTTTACATCAATAATCTTTGTCATGCTGAATGATAACTGAGCATAGACACTTAACCTCGAATACTTTTTGCTTCCTTTGTGTGCAAGCATATGCTCCACGAATTCCCGTTGCATACACAATATCGCCTCCTTTTTGCTGTACGCCAACCATTCAATTATTTTGCTTGACAGGTTGTATGGTATGTTGGATATGACAATATCTATTTTGCTCAAGTCAAGCCCTTTTTCGACATCAAAAAAATCGCCCCTTATTAGTTCAAGATTCTTTTTCTTAGGCAACGAAGAAAGTTCATCGTATAACCTGCTGTCTTTTTCTACAGCAATGACCCTCTTTGCCTTTTTGCAAAGCTCGTTTGTGAGTATGCCGTGGCCTGGGCCTATTTCAAGCACATTCTTTCCGCTCGCATGCGCAGCTTCGACTATGGCTATGCGCGTATTGACCAAGAAATTTT
This sequence comes from Candidatus Micrarchaeia archaeon, assembly GCA_049967555.1. Taxonomy (GTDB): domain Archaea; phylum Micrarchaeota; class Micrarchaeia; order Micrarchaeales; family CABMGC01; genus JAGDYD01. Next base: position 1,261 of record JBMFSM010000049.1, on the reverse strand, counting down.
GCCCAAGTTTCTTTTTAGGAAAAAAAGTCATAAACAACAATATATAAATTTAAACTATTCTATTTTTATTGTTTATTATGCGCGGCCAACAATCAATAGAATTTCTTTCAACATACAGCTTCCTAATAATAATGCTTGGAATATTAGCAAGCGTAATACTATATTTTGCCGTATTGCCGCAGGCATCTTTGCCTCAGGGCTGCACCTCTTTTAGCGGGCCGTTTTGCTATACAGTTAGATATTTTTCAAATACGAGTGCCAGCTACTCTGAATTCTTATTTGCGCTTGGCAACTCAGAAAATTTTCCGATAAATTTAACCAACATAACTGTGGATGTTAAGAACAATATATATGAAGGGGTTTGCTATCCTAGTTTTCTTGAGCCAGGGATGTCTACTATTTGTCTTGCTAGCAACAGTAGCACCACCTCTTTGGGCTCATATATACAAGGTTTCTATAGCATAGGCGCCAAAGCGTGTAATTCTGGAATCTCAACGCTTGGTTCAAATTGCAATGAAACAATTTCATACGGTGGTTCTTTCTCTGTATCTAAATCGATCTCAATACCTATATTGTTTGCTGTTGCAGTTGCTGCCGGACCTGAAAGAAAAGCACTGCCAAGCTATGAGAGCAGTCCAAGCATTCCGCAAAATTGGAGTATTGTGCAAAACGGCTTCTGGTCTGAGTATAAAAACGGCTATGCATATACTACAACATCTACGTACAATGGCATTGCAGTAGGCTTTATACTTACCCCATTCCCACAGGTTTCCTCTTTTCTAAATGGCAATGGGCTTTGCTCGTATCCTTACAATTCAGAATTTTCTATGGCTTCTTCGCTTATATACCTGCCAAAGAGCACAAACATAGGTGTAAGTATGGACACAGGAGGCGCTGCAGAGATCTATTATAAAGGTTATGGCTCTAGCACATGGTCGGAAGCATTTAACGGATTGGCTTGGAAGCTCCAGAGCCCAACAATATATTCAAATACAATGGCACTGAACAGCGGAATAGCAAAAATATCTGTTGTATGGTCTGGCAACTGCTTTGGTATACAGGCGCTCAATTTTTCAAATCTTCCTCAATGATGTCCTGTGAATTTATTCGTGCGGTTCCTCGCGGTTTCAAGGTTCGTTTCAATCATTGGCATCACTGCAATATCTGTGTTCATCCCAAGGATATACCACAAGGTGTGCCAGGACACCTGAATGACATAAGGGCTTCGCCCTTATAAACCTATCAAGTGCGGGTCCTCTCC
>JBMFSM010000048.1:0-4723 GCA_049967555.1 Candidatus Micrarchaeia archaeon | reverse complement strand
GCGACTTGTGAGCGCACCACTACTAAATCCTAACAAACAAGCTCGCTTCTCATTCTTGTTTTTATTTTTAAAAATCCAAGAATTAGATCGATATATCTTTTTATCGCAGTTGCAGTAATTGATAATGTGTTATTTTTCTGGTATAATTATCGGGCCATTATATTCGAGTGTGCAGGTATTATCTATGCAGGCGCAGTTGCTTCTGCCTTGCATTATAAACATCGGGCACATAATCATAGTATGTGATCTCATTTTATCATAATAAAACATATACTCTTGATAATAATTGCTGTTTATGCATGTGCTTTGCGTGGGAAGATTGTTTTGGCATATGGTTAGTGGTACGATTAAGCACTCGCTTGTCGTATTGCAATAAAACATATTCTCGCTTGCATTAGGATAAAATACTTTGATACGCAATAAGCTAGAAATAGGGTTTGATATAATTATTTTATTTAATAATGTGCTCTGGTTGATTATGCCTGTACTATTCCAAACCTCTCCAGGTATATTCAAAGGATTTATTAAACTCTTTCCAGCGCACACTATCAGCTTATTATTTTTTACTATGCAGCTCATGTTATTTCCATTAATTGTTACATTAGTAACGTTAGGCATCGGATCTGAATTTATAAGTATGCTCAGCATGTGCGGCTCCTTTACAATAACTACCGGTACTGCGTTTGAAGATACAAGTTTGCCATTTCTTGCTTCTATCCAATAGCGCATAGTTTCATTATATATCATTGTGCCATTTTCATTCATGCCAAAAAGCATGCTGTGCCTAAATACCACACCTTTAAACATGTAATTTTTAAACACTATGCTTCTGCCATGGTAATGACCAACATTTATCACCGGTGCCATTATAATCTCGCCGTTTTCTGTAATATGCAGAGAATATTCAAGGTTAAAGTCGAAATTCACCAAGTTTGTGGAATTGTTCGTTATATTGAAAGTATCATCAAGCCTAAGCTTTTTGCTTGGCACAAATACACTTTCATTTTTTCCATTTATCGTAGCATTTGCGCCACCTATATTCATAACAACAAGATTGTATGTGCCGTCCGGCAGCTTCGTGCCTGCGATAATTTCTGATATATTGTCCAAATTTACAAGGTTGAAAACTTTACTTACTTCTATATCATACCATCTCCCAGTTGTGGTGCTATGTACTTCTATATTATTTATCTGTATTTCAAGAGATGTTATATTATACAATGCTGGTGCATCTGATATTGAGAATACCGTTGCTCCTTGGGATATACTGCCATTCGGGTTTAGATAAACAAGCGTAGCGACAAGTGGTATATTTGAAAAATAATAAGCAATGCCAAGTAGTGCAAGCAGTGCAATTGCTACAGAAATACTTGTCTTGCCGATTCTGCTTGAAGTTAAAAATGTTTTTTCATTTGTGTTTGGCTCATCTCTTTTTCTAGATTGTGGGTTACTCTTTTTCCTTACTTCATTTGAATTCACAGAATCATCAAATTCTTTATTATGCTGTGATACTGTCGATAGTACAAAGCTCAATTTTTCACCTTTTCACCCAACCCCAGCAAGAAAGCCCACGCGCCTCAGCTGCTGGGCGAACTGCCGAGTCTTATTATACATTTTGCAATATCACATATAATAAGTTGACGTTACAGAGCTTTATGGCGCCAAATGTGCTATTCTTTTGCAGGTTGGCTACATCCTTTCGTGCTTTTTTGTTTTTATTGCAGTAATTTCATCAAGAAGTACTTTTTCTTCATCATTAAGCATGGTGCTAAATTTTGTGCGTAGGAGCCTCTCATTTTCATCATTTATGTGTGTATATAATATCTCATCCTCACTTACCTGCCTGCCAAATGTAATCTCTTCTATTGATATCGCAACCTTGTCCCCCTTCTTTGCTTCTTGAAGTGTCATCCCATTGTCTTGCATCTCCCTCACTCTGCCAATAATAGTTCCTTCCCTATCCATAAGTAGATAAGACGGCTTTATTCTTCCGGCAACCACTTCTATTCCAAAAATCGCTGGATGTGATATCCTAAAACACATGTTCGGCAAGACTTTCGCCATTCCTGGAAAGGTCAGCGCTTTCTCCACCCTTTCTTTTTCATTTTTCTTTTCGCTCTCAAGCCATTCCGTATACTTGTCAAGTATTCTATATATTATATTCTCATTTATTATTTTTATTTCTGTTGCTTCTGCCTCCTCATTTGCATCGTCATCAATTTTTACGCCAAAAGCCAGCACAACAGCACTGTGTGGATCAAGAGCCCGCATTGCATACGCATCCAGCACGTCTCTTTTTGTAACGTTGCCGAGGCCTTTTTTACTCACGCTTATATTTATATTAGAGAGAAGCTTAGATACAGCCTCCAAAGTGCCTATGCTATCTGCTTTTAATATAACGCCTTTTCTCTCTGTGGCAAAAAGCTCGGCTATCTCTGATTTTATCTCATTTTCATAGTTTGGAAAATTCGTTGAGATAACAAGCGAGCCAGGGAGGGCGTCTTCAAGATTTGTTCCACTTATTTTAATGCCGCATGCTGCGCTTACTTCGTTCACATAATAAAATTTGCTTGAGCTTTCCCTAAGCTCCTGGAGTGGTTTTGGTTTCAACAAAGCCTTTATCTTAGATACCCCTATGCCTGTACTTGTCGCAAAAGCCACAGTATCATTTACCTTAAGCGTTCCATTATATAATATCACATCTATTGTTGTTCCGAGTCCTTTCTCTTCTTTTTTCTCTATTATACTACCTTTTCCCGGGCCGTTCACCTCTATATTAAGCCTTGCTTCGAGGAACCTCTGGGACAGTCCAGCCGCGTACAGCAAGAGGTCTGGTATACCTTCTCCTGTTTTGGCACTGACTGGTATTATTAAAATTTCTCTCTGAAAGTCCTTGACCCTGTCAAACCTTTCGCTATTGAAGCCCAGCTCACTAAGCTTCCCTACAAGGTCATATATCTTGTTTTCTAGTTCGCTTGCAACATTTTGCTGCTGTTTCTCCAACGTTTCGGAGAAGCTTGAGTTGCTGTTTGCATGCCACCCTGTTATAAGATCTATCTTGTTTGCTGCAACAATAAATGGTGTTTTATACTGTTTCAATATCTCTATTGCTTCATATGTTTGCGGCTCAAAATTTTTTGTGACATCAACAACTAAGATGGCAAGGTCCGCTACACTACCTCCTCTCTTCCTAAGGTTTGTAAAAGCTTCATGCCCTGGCGTATCAATAAAAAGCAACCCAGGTATAGTCATTTTTGCTTTGAATGTTGAAAGAAGATTTCTGCATATCTTATTTATAGAATCAATCGGAACTTCACTTGCGCCTATATGTTGTGTTATCCCCCCTGCTTCTCTACTTGCAATTGCTGTATTTCTTATCCTATCAAGAAGCGTTGTTTTGCCGTGATCCACATGGCCCATTACTACTATTATAGGCTGCCTTATCATAATAAGCACCATTATATTTTTATTTATATAAGTTTATAACTTTTCTTGATTCTATCGGTTGATTTCATGGAAAAGACACTGGTATTAATAAAGCCGGATGGTGTGTACAGAGCACTTATAGGTGAAGTTATAAAAAAATTCGAATTGGCGGGGCTCAAAATTGTAGCATTAAAAATGGTAAAGCCAAGCAGAGATCTTGTAGAGAAGCATTATCATGCTGATAAAGAGTGGCTTGAAAATATAGGTAAAAAAACAAAAATCTCTTATGAAAAAGAAGGCAAGACATTAAATGAAACACCTCTAGAAATCGGAACGCGCGTTCAAAAAAATCTTATAACCTACCTTACAGGAAAACCCGTTGTGGCAATGGTTGTTGAAGGCAACGAGGCAATATTTATAGTAAGAAAAATTATAGGTTCCACAGAGCCAAAAAGCGCAGATCCTGGATCTATTCGTGGCATGTTTTCAAGTGACTCATATTTTCTTTCTGACTCGCAAGGCAGGTCTACAAGAAATATAGTCCATGCCTCTGGAGACAAAAAAGATTCCGAAAGGGAAATCTCTATTTGGTTTAGTAACAGTGAAATTATAGATTATAAAAGAGCAGATGAAGATGCAATGTTTAGCGAGATGTAGTATTATTGCTCAGTGCAGACATTGTCAGCTGATATGATGCAAGAAATAAAAGGTATAAAAATTGAAGAGGACAGTTCCGTATATGAACCTTCAGATGATTCTTTTTTAGCAATGAAAGCCATAGATCTGCTTGCAAACACAACAAAAGACAAAAAATTTGAGATCCTTGACGTTGGAACAGGGACTGGTTTGCTTGGAATTTATGCAGCAAACCGACTAAATGCAGGCAGGCTCGTACTGGTAGATATAAATGAGCATGCTGTTGCTCTGGCCAAAAAGAATAGTAAAATAAACAGGGGTCTTCTCAGGTGCGAGATAGAGATTATAAAGAGCGATTTGTTTGAAAAAGTGGCAGGAACCTTTGATCTTATAATATTCAACGCACCATACCTTAGGGGAAATTATTCAGAAAAGCAACCAATTATAGAACGAGCTTGGAATGGCGGTGCAAACGGTATAGAAGTTTCTGAAAGATTTATGCAGGAGGCGAGAAGCAGGCTCAAAGAAAACGGCACAATAATACTCACGGCTAGCTCATTTGGCAATTTAAAAAAGCTCGAGAAGAAAATAAAGGAGCTTGGGTATAAAATAAAAATGATTTTAAAAGAGCATTATTTTTTTGAAGATATAATTGCGATTA
>JBMFSM010000047.1:0-4877 GCA_049967555.1 Candidatus Micrarchaeia archaeon | reverse complement strand
AACGAACCTTGAAACCGTGAGGAACCCCACGAATTTATTCGTGGGAGGATGTCAGCTTTCAATTCTATCTTTTAGCTTATAATATTCTTTCCAAAGCCATTCTGGCAGTCTATCGCCAAAGCTCTCAAAAAAAGGCTTAACCTCTTCAAGCTCTCTTAACCAACCTGTTTTATCAAATGCAAGTATTTCTTCTATCGCATGTTTTTCCATACCTTCTGTATCTAATTCATCTATTTTTGGGATTATACCTATTGGCGTTTTATTTCCTTTTGCTAAGCCATTTAGTCTATCTATTATCCATTTTATTACCCTGATATTCTCTCCGAAACCTGGCCAGATAAATTCGCCTCTGTTGTTTGTCCTGAACCAGTTAACGTTATATATTCTGGGGGGTTTGCTTGCTTTTCTAAGTACTTTTCTCATATGGTCAAAATAATCAGCCATATTATAACCACAAAAAGGTTTCATAGCCATTGGGTCATTTTTTATGATGCCAATTTCTCCAGTAGCGGCAGCAGTACTCTCTGCCCTAAGCATAGCCCCGACAAGTACACCATGCTCCACACTAAAAGTTTCATATACGAGTGGCATGAGTGTTTTTCTTCTTCCACCAAATAAGAATATATCCATAGGAAGGCCATCTACAGAACCAAAGCTACTAGAAAGTTCCGGATATTGAATTATCGGGCTCGTAAACCTTGAATTAGGGTGAGCGGCAAGCCCTTCAAAATCCTTATCACCTTGCCAATTCACTATATTTTTTGGTCTTTCACCTAAGCCTTCCCACCAAGGCTTATTGCTGTCTACATCCAAAGCGACATTTGTAAATATGGTATTTTTCTTTATTGTAAGCATTGCGTTATAATTTGTATGCTCATTTGTTCCAGGTACAACCCCAAAAAAACCATATTCTGGATTTGTAGCTCTAATCTCTTTTTTCACTAAAACATGCCACGTTATGTCATCGCTTAGAAGTCTTATCTTCCACTTGTTATAGGATGTTGGTGGTCTTAGCATTGCGAGGTCGGTTTTGCCACTTGCGCTTGGAAATGCGCCAGCCAATCCGTATCTCTTGCCATCTGGTGTGATTATCTCTATACTCATCATGTGCTCTACAAGCATATCTTTCTCTCTTGCCCTATAGCTCTCTATGCGTAGTGCATGATTTTTCTTGCTTAGTAAAGCATTTCCACCATAAGCTGAATTAACTGTTATAAGAAGTTTTTTTCTTGGAAAATGTGCTATATATTTTTTCGAAGAATCTAGATTACATGTCGCATTTATACCAAAAACAAAATCCTCTTCCATATGTTCAATAGCAACTGTACCCACCTTCGCAATTATAATTTCACTGAGTGCAACATATCTGCTATCTGTAAGCTCTATACCCGCACTCGAGAACGGTGAATTAGCAGGGCCGAGCAAGTATGGCACAATATAAAGGGTTCTCCCTTCCATTGAACCGTTAAGAATCTTAACAAGTTTTGCCTCCATATCTTCTTCATCTGCCCAGTTATTTGTCGGACCCGCTTCTTCTTTGTCTTTTGTGCATATGTATGTACATCCCTCCGTCCTTGCCACATCATCCTTGTTGCTCCTATATAAATAGCAGTTTTCATAATAATTATCATTTAATTTTATTAATTCATTATCTTCAATCATCTCTTTTATGAGCCCATTATACTCCTCAACACTTCCTCTTAGCAAACGTATTGATTCTGGTTTTAATAATTCTATATAGCTCTTCACTTTATTGTAAAGCCTTTCGTTAATCTTTAATTCTTCTATTTCCGCAAAATCAATCATTAGATCATCTGCTGTGTATTTTGCAAAAGGAATCTATTTTGTCTATTGCATCTTTTAGCACTCCCTTTGGTGGCAAAGTTACAATTCTTATATAACCCGGCATCCCAAACCCAGAGCCTCTAGTAACTTGAACATATTTTTCAAAAAGTAGGTTCTGCACAAATGTTTTGTCGTCTTTAAATCTAAGCTTGTTTAATTCTATTTTTGGGAACACATAAAAAGCACCACCCGGAAGAAGTGCATGCATATACTTGCTTTCGTTTACCTCTTTTGTAGCAAAGTAAGTCCTCTCTTTAATCTCTTTTCTAAGTTTTTCAACTTCTTTTCTATGTGCTTCCAAATCTTGCAAGCCGACAGCATATGCAAGTTGTGCTGGTGTGTTAGGAGAGAGTCTCATCTGTGCAAGTTCTATCATCTTGCTTAAAAGTCTAGAACTTTTATTGTCGTCGTTTGGGATAAGCATGTATCCTATTCTAAGTCCCGTACCTACAAAATTCTTTGACATACCATTGAGTATCATATAAGGCAAGCCATCTGCAACCTGAGAAAGACTTGTGAAGTTGCCTTTGAAAACAAGTTCATCATAAATTTCATCGCTTACAAGGAATATATCATATTCATTTGCAAAATCGACAATTTCTCTCAATTTTTTTCTTGATATAACATAGCATGCTGGATTGTTAGGTGTTGTTATAAGCATATATTTTAGTTTCTTGCGTTTCTCTCTCTTAACACTTTTTTCCAAGGATTCAAGATCTATTTCCCAGCCTTTTTCCCACTTTGCTTCGCCAAAAATAGGTCTACCTCCAGTGACAAGAAGATAAGGCAAATATGATGGATAATAAGGTTTTATCAATATAGATTTATCTCCTTTGTCTATTGTTGCAGTATTTAGAAATTGCAATCCTTCACTTATCCCCTGTGTTATAAGTATTTTCTCTGGACCTATATCAAGCCCGTACATCTTTTTGTGCCTTTTTGCTATCGCCTCCCTAAGCTCCAGAATTCCTTGTGAATTTGAATAATATGTATAATTTTTCCTTAAAGCCTCTATATAAGCATTTATAACCCTCTCTGGAGTTTTAAAGTATTTTGCCGGATCTCCTGTGTTAAGTTTTATAACTTTTTTCCCATTTTCAATCAATTTCCATGCTACTTCATCATCTTCTCTTATTGGGCTTGACGCATATGCACTAAGCTTTGATAAGAATGTAGCATTCTTATAAGGTTTAATCCGATACTTATATGTCGTTTTTGTGGCTGACATATTCATTTCCACCTTACAAAGGTTTATTTCTCAATGCATCGGTCAGGGCATCTGAAATATCGACCTTTGCATAGGGGTTGCTTACAGTATTACAAGTGTAAATGTTTGCTCCTTCTTCTATTATTTTTTTGTCAACACCGTCTATAAACAAGCCATGTATCGCCATAATAAATATCTCTTCTATTTTATGCTTTTTAAGTATATTTATAGCATTTAGTATGGTGGCACCTGTGCTTATCATATCATCTATTATTATTGCCTTTTTACCCGAAAAATCATAACATATATCTTTCATACTAATCGCACCGGTTTGCCTGTCTCTCTCTTTTTCTAATATAACTAATTCTTTTGCCTTAATACGATTTGCAAAATCTTTTGCTTTGTTTGCAGCACCTTTATCTGGCGAGATAATTACCACATCATTGCCAATCTCTTTTTCAGCAAAAGAAGAAAGAGATGGAATTGCAGAAACATTCAAAAGAGGTACTGCAAAGTTATCTGCACCTTCTTTACTATGTATATTTACTGTAGTTACGCTGCTTATACCAATATCTCTTATAATGTTAGATATTTCAACTATCGTTGGTATTTCACCAGGAAGAAATGATTTGTCTTGTCTGGAATATGCCAGGTATGGCAAAACCAAATGCACCTCAGCATTTTCACGTATCAGCTTGCTACTCAGAACAAGTGTTTCTACAAGTCTCGACGCCTGCTGCGGGTATAATCTAGAAACAACTAATACCCTTTTGTTATTGTATTCTCCAGGAAGAGTAATCTTTGTTTCAGTATCTTTAAATACTGTTCTTTTCACAGAAACAAAGCTTGTATCTAATCCCCCCGCTATTTTTTCTGCTATATCTTCAGAGTCAATAGCAATAACAGTATCATATTTTTTCATGAATAAAAATTAACTTTTAACTTTTTATATCTTGCTATATTTTCATTTGATATTTTTCATTTGGTGTGTGAATATTGCTCAGCAGGTGCCTTAGTTATATAAATTAAAATCCAGTTTATTATTGTATAGATGTTGCTCTATTTCCAAGATACTCTTTTAATACCTCAAGATTATCAAAAATATTACCATACTTATCTCTTATATGATCAAGTGCTATCATAAAATATTTATTTGCATAAACAACACACTCCTTGCAATCGGTATTGTCAGATTCTATCTTTTTCAGACTGGCCAACAATTCACCATATAAGCTATCTATACGTTCTCTTGTTTTTTCCATATCCTCTTTAGAAATATTTATTAAAGTATCAGTCATTTTTTCCAATTCTTTCAAATCCCTTGTTTGTGCTTTGGCAGGCATATCTCTTAATACTTCATGTAACACATTTGATGAATCCAACATTTTTTTTGCTTCTGCCAAATTATAAGAAGTTGATATTTTTTCTATTTCATTGTCAACAATTTTAAAAACTGCCTCCATTACACTATCCACATTACCTTTTTTTACCGCATCTAAAAACAATTCAATCAATGTTTTTGATATTTTCACACCCTCACCAAAATATACAAATAAACATTTGTTAGTTTACCTCCAGCAATCAGTAATAAAAATCTTTCTTTAGTTTTGTTTTTTACCCAAAATTTTATATATTAAGCAGATAGGGTAGAAAATCAATAAAATATAACATTTATTTGGTGTTGATGCATGCATTAGAAAGCATAAAAATCTACTTGCAAAAAGATTGTGTTGAACAAAGATAAATTTGGTGTTTTTTCCCAATTGCAATATATATTTGTTGCTGCAAAGATAATCTATTTAAAACTTAATTCATATTTATGATA
>JBMFSM010000046.1:0-4910 GCA_049967555.1 Candidatus Micrarchaeia archaeon | reverse complement strand
AACGAACCTTGAAACCGTGAGGAACCCCACGAATTTATTCGTGGGAGGGTGTCAGATCAAGTCGCATATGGCCATTAAGCAAACACCTGCGGAAAAAGCTGGTTTGATAGAGTATTATGGCTGCAAAACCGAGAAAAGTAGATGGCAGTACCTGATAGAACAGGCAACAAAAAGTGTCTATTTTTATTTGACGTCATTGATCAACCGAATATTATAATAGAGCCTGCTGGCGAATCATAAGATTGCTTTTATATACATTGATTTTTATTTGCCTATTGGCTTAATCTGAAAGTTGCCTGGTGGGATATGTTGCATTATATAATCAATTCCATTGTAGCCAAGCATATTGGCGATTTTCTTTGCTGCTTCTGACTTCTTTATGTTACCTGGCTTGAGCTCCACAGCTTTTTTTATATTTAGCCTCTCAAAAGTCCTGCTTGGCACAACCATGAATTTGTCATTTTCTATGAATGCATATATAATCAAAGACATATCCTTAAACCATGCCCTTTCACCGCTAAGCGCGAAACTTCCAGAAGCTAGATAGCCTTTGTTTGTCGATTTGCTTACTTGCTCCCTTTTCATTGAGTATACATTCACACTAGCAAGGCCTGAGCTCCATGCCCTTGAAAATGATGCGGCAAACTGGGCAGCCTCCTCTTTTGAAGCTTCGTCTGCTTCCAAGCCATTTTTTAATATGAGAACTGAAGCTCCGAAGATGTCAGCATGAAAGAAAAGATCTTTTTCTTCGAAATATTTTGAGTTTATAAGCTCATTTTGCGCTGCATCCCTGCCACCTATGGCAAGCATCTTTGAGCTTGTAAAAAACCAATAAAATTTTTCATACCATTCTTTCTTTGTGATCGCCGTTATTTTTACTACCTCTTCCACAGCACGGCTCTGCTCCAGTTTTTTTTCTAGATCTTTGACTATTTCTATTGCTTTGCTCCTCTTTTTCTTTGCAAGCTTTGAAGCCTCAAAATAAGCATTAGCGTTTTCTTGCGCGCTCTTAGTAAAGTCAAGCTCAAATTCCATGTTTATATTAGAAACCCTATTATTATAGAGATTATGTAGCCAAGTGCTCCTATTATAATTGTGCCCAAAAGCACGATTTTTAGCGTCCTTTTGAACTCACTAATGCTGGGCTTGTAGCTTATGCTGAACACATGCTTTGAATTCTCGTAAAACAGCTTTGTCTTCTTTAATATAGAAGGCTTTTTTTGCTTTGGCATATCCATAAAAATTCACCATGTTTTATATGCTGCATTCTTATCTTGTATTTTATATTGTATTTTATATTACATCTATATATTATTTTTTATCGTTGTTCTTGCTTTCAAATATCTCATCGAGGTCTATATCCTCTTGCTCCTCTACCTTCTTTTTTATTCCATACTCTGTATATTCTGCAAATTCCACGCCACCCAACACAACCATTACTTTTATAGAACCTTTTTGCATTGTTTGGTCTATTCTCGCGCCCCATTTCAGCATTGCTCCCTCGTTTATTCTGCTTGCAACTTCCTGAAATATTGTTTCTGCTTCCCTTAGGGTTAGATCCTCCCCACCAATTATGTTTACCAATGCTTTCTTTGCTGTAGAGAGATCAACATCAAGCAATGGGCTCTTTAGCGTGTTTTCTATCGCTATTATGGCTCGGTCTTTTGATTGTGAGGCTGAAGCTTCACCTACGCCTATGACTGCATAACCAGAATCTTTCAGCACGCTTCTCAAATCTGCGAAATCCAAGTTCACCATACCCGGCTTTGTAACCATCTCTATAATCCCTTTTGTAGCGTTGGCCAACACTTCGTCGCTAACCCGGAACGCCATATTTAAAGGAAGATCGGGCGCCACAGTAAGAAGTTTATCATTTGGTATCACAATTGTTGTATCTGTCACCTTCTTGAGCCTTGAAAGCCCTTCGAGCGCATTTCTCATTCTAAGCCTGCCTTCACTGGAGAATGGAAGCGTAACTATTGCAACGCTCAACGCGCCCATTTCCTTTACCTCGTGAGCTATCACTGGCGCTGAGCCCGTACCTGTGCCACCTCCAAGACCGCAAGTAAGAAATACAAGCTGTGCATCGCTCAGCACATGCCTAAATTCATCTTTGCTCTCCTGTGCCGCTTCTTCACCTATTTTTGGATCGCTCCCAGCACCCAAACCTCTTGTAATTTTTTTGCCGAGAAGTAATTTTCTTGTTGCTTTTGTCTTGGCGAGATGAGGCGCATCCGTATTGGCAGCAACCAGAGTTGCACCCTCTATATTTATCTCTGCCATGCGCGATATTGTATTCGAACCACTGCCTCCTGCACCAACTATATATATTTTAGGCCTTGCTGATTCTATAAACTTAAGAAGCTCTTCGTCATCAGGTGAGACATTTGTTAAATCCATACTAGTCGCCTTTATATAAATTACTTACTATAAAAAGAGATATAAAACTAATTGATTTGAGTTGGTTGTATGGATATAAGCAAAAAAGAGCTTCTTAAAAAAGGAGTAAAGGATATTAGACTTAGCAAAGATATGAAAGTAAAAGAACTTATAGACAGTATGAATAATATTGGGGGATTTTCTGCACAGCATATGATAGACGGAATAAGAATTCTCCAATCTATGCTAAAAGACAAAGACTCTTTTAACTTTTTTTCTTTTCCAGCAGACATAGTTGCAACAGGGCTTAGGGGCATGATAGCAGACGCAACAAAGTATTTTGATGCAATAATAACCACAGGAGGTACACTAGATCATGATTTGGCAAAAGCTTATGGGGGAAAATATAGCTTAGGGAGATTTGAAACTGACGATGCCAGGCTCCACAAGCTAAACATATATAGATTAGGTAATGTTTTTATAGAAAGAGACCAGTACGGCCTTGCTGTTGAGAGCTATTTTACCGAAATAATGAATGATATATATAATTCTAAAGATTATAAAGAAGAGTATAGTGCGAGCGAGCTTCTGCACGAATTCGGCAAAAGGATGAAAGATGAACATTCTATTATAAGGCAGGCTTATCTACACAACGTCAAGATATACTGCCCAGGAATACTGGATGGAGCCTTTGGAACGCAGATTACACTTTTTGCCCAGGATCACAAATTCAAACTTAACTTGATAAAAGATGAGCTTGAGCTAAGCAATATCTCGTTCGACAACAAAGTAACTGGAGCGCTTATGATAGGTGGTGGGATAAGCAAGCACCACGTAATCTGGTGGAACCAATTTAAGGGAGGTCTCGATTACGCGGTTTATATTACAACAGCAACACAATATGATGGTAGCCTTTCTGGTGCGAGGCTTACAGAGGCAGTTTCGTGGGGCAAGATAAGGGAAAAGGCAAAGTATGTGACGATAGATGGAGATGCAACGATAATATTACCGATAATGTTTTCATATCTAAACTTAGCATAAGGTAAAAACCCAAAACTGGTAAACAAGGATTTATTTAGTTTTTCAGGTAAAATAAATATAGAAAAGTGGTTCAAGTGAAGGGTAGGCCAAATATAATATTCATTATGCTTGATACTCTTAGGGCGGACAGCATCGAAGCTTGCAATGGTATAAAACTTAAGAATATAGGATCTTGGGCAAAGAGAGGTGTTTTATATGAACAAGCTATTGCACCAGGTACATACACCGTACCAACACACACCTCACTCTTTCTAAATAAAAGAGTAAGAGACATAAAAGAATTTTTAAAAGACCCGATGAAATTCAGCGAAGAAAATACTGATCCTTTTCTGAAAAAAATTAAATATATTAAAAAAGGAGAACTTACTCTCGCAAAGCACCTTTCAATTATAGGCTATAAAACCTTTCTTTTCTCCAACAACCCTTTTCTTTCAAAATCAACAGGGCTAGGAGAAGGCTTTGATTACGTTGAGAATTTATGGTTCCGAGACAAGATAGACAAGAACCGGCTTTCTGTCAAGGCTACACTTAAAATAATAGACAACAAATATACAAAAATTGGTTTTGTAGAGCTTGCTTCGTTAATATCTAAGCTCATTTCAAAAAATAAGATAGATGATGTTTATCTAAAGCTCAGGACGAAACTTAACCAACATTTTGCAAACGAATATGGATTTTATGAGCTGGACAAGGGAGTAAACAAAACTATAGAAAGTATATCAAAAAATATAAAAAATATAGAACAGAATTTCGCATTCATAAACCTTATGGAGGCACATGAAGGATATCCAACAAATCTGATAACAAAAGAGTATATAGAGCAAGACAAATGGCTCTATATGAGCCATATATTAGACCCATATGATGGAACAATTGAGATTATTAAGAAGGCATATGAAGCAAGAATAAAGTATTTAGATGACAAGTTAGGTGTGCTTGTGAATATGATGAAGAAGAAAGGTTTACTTGACAATGCTGTTTTAATATTTGCAAGCGACCATGGACAGGGATTCATGGAGCATGGAATTATGTACCACAATATGTTCCCATATGAAGAGATTTCCAGAGTGCCTTTTTTTGCAGTAAAATTTGAAAATGGAAAAATTGAAAAAGTAGGCGAACGTGTAGAAGAACCAGTTAGCTTAACAGATATCCATAATTCAATATTAGATATAGCTTATGGTAAGAATGAATTTCTTAATGGCTCGCTAAGAAGATCGACAGTATTCTCCGACCATATTGGAATAACCGAGGTTTGGGACAAAATACTGCTTGACAAGATAAGGAAAAAATCAAAGTATGCCAAAATTATATATTCTACAAAACTCTATCATAATATGCGTGCAACGGCGATATATCACAATGGCTATAAGCTTATACACTTCTTTGGCAAAAAAAAGGATGAACTTTACAAAATCGGGGATGAAAGCAATAATATAATAGATAAAAAAAGAGAAATTGCGCAAAAGTTGCTCATGCTAAACGGCTGA
>JBMFSM010000045.1:0-5172 GCA_049967555.1 Candidatus Micrarchaeia archaeon | reverse complement strand
ATAGATAAGAACCTCTAGTATTTTATATTTTTAGCAAACTATTTCTATTGGGGCATCTTTTCCAGCTCTCTGCAAAGATTTAATATCAGAGATGGAAAATAACTAACGTATGAATTAATTCTATTAGAAAAATAAGTATTTATAAAAAATTCTAAGTAAAAATCAATTGTTTATAGAGGTGTTGTTAATGCCTAATCTGTTAGAATTTAAAGCAAAAATGTACCTAACTCTTGCATTGGTATTTGGAACTGGTTTTGCTATAATATATACACTTTTGTATCTTTTTGGTGTTTCTTCTTTGGGCATATTTGCTTTCGTAATAATCTTCTTTATATTCCAATGGTACTTAAGTCCCAACATAATATCTTTTAGCACCAAGCTAACATACCTTAAAAAAAATGAGATGCCAGAATTGCAAGATATGGTAAGGAAGCTTGCAACCAATGCAAAACTACCTATGCCAAGGGTGGCGATAAGCCCATCTATGGAGCCCAATGCATTTACTTTTGGAAGATCTAGAAGAAGCGCAACGCTGGTGTTAAATAAAGGTATATTAAAAATGCTTAATGACGAGGAGCTTGAGAGTGTCATAGGGCATGAGCTTGGGCATATCAAGCACAATGATTTTTTTGTAATGACCATAGCCTCGTTTATACCCATGCTTGCATTCATCTTGGCGCAGAATATGTTTTTTGGCAACATGCGCTCGAGAAACAATGGTAGCTACGCGATACTTGTAGGCCTGTTCGGCTTCATAGCTTATTTCATCTCAGAAATGCTTATATTGGGCCTCTCAAGATCAAGGGAATACTTTGCAGATATGCACTCTGCTGAATTAACAAATAAGCCAGAGCATCTCGCAAGGGCGCTTTCTAAAATAACTTATAATATGGCAAAATCAGATGTAAAACCCAATGGGGGAGGTATGCGTTCTCTTTATATTGCTGATTCATTTAGCGCAAAGAAAGATGTGGAAGATGTAGAAAAACACGCAGCAGAAATAAAAGAATTTTTGCCGGAAATTAAATTAGAAAATGTGAAATCTGCCATTTTGCGAGAGAGCAACCCTTTATTTACTTTATTTATGACACACCCACCGACATATAAAAGAATAATTGCCTTGGCGAGGATAAAGAAATATTCAGAAAAAAAATAAATTTTTTATAGGTGAAAAGAAAGCGAATTGCATGGAGGAAGCCACTGCCTCTTCGGTCTGTGGCTTCTACATCTTGTCCATTTTTTCATTTGTGGCAAACGATATCATAACGCTGCTTGCTCGGAAAGCAAACAATATTTATAAACGAAGGAATGCCTAGAAAAAGTGGCTTGTCAATACTTTATCCACAAGCTGAGCAAATTTTCTGCTCGAATTGAGCATCGGGCATAGCGGGATTTGAACCCGCAACCAACAGCTCCGCAAGCTGTCATGCTATCCAAGTTACACCATATGCCCATAGAATCTTTTTTATATGTTTTTATTTATATGTATATCTGTCTTTTTAACATAGGTGATTATATACCAATATCAACAGGCAAAGTTTGCACATCATGTGGGAAACTTACAAGCAAGTACGTAGAATTTAAATGCCCAAAGTGTGGCGAAGAAACAATAATAAGATGTATGCACTGCAGGGAAACTTATACTAAATATAAATGCCCTAAGTGTGGGTTTGAGGGACCATAATGGGAAAAGTTGGTGTAGTATTTAAAGTATATGCCAATAATGGCGAAGAGGAGAAGGTTAGCGATGAAATTGCTAAGAAATTGAAGCCGAATGGAATGCAGCTTGAAGATGTTGCTTTTGGGATAAAGATAATAAAGGTTTTGTTTATCCACGAGGATAATGAAGGAAGCTCATCTTATGAAGACAAGCTAAGAAAAATAAATGGAGTTAAGGAAGTTGAAGTTGAAGAAGAAGGGCTTCTTTGAATTCAACAAAGTACGTACTTCCAAGGATAGTTGTTGCTTTTGTTGATGTTTTGCTGTCTTCTCTATTTCAATCTAATTGTATCTAGATTCATTGGAGATCTAGCTTCAACTCTAAGCCTATTACCCATAGATCTTGCTAGATCTTCACATTTGTTTTCTTCACCGTGCATGGTAAATATTCTCTTTGGTGCTGGCTTCATATCTTGTACAAAATTCATGAGCTGCTTCCTGTCACTGTGACCGGAAAAACCTTCTACAGTAACCACCTGCATGCTTATATTCTTGTGAATCATCTTGCCATCTTCATCTGGCACTGTCAGTTCTCTCATCCCGTTCTGTATCCTCCTACCAAGCGATCCAGAGCTGTTATATCCTACAAAAATAAGCTTGTTTTTCGGGTCCTCTGCCATCTTCATAAAATAGTCAAGGCTTGTGCCACCGTTGAGCATTCCGCCACTTGCCAGAATGACAGATGGACCTTTTTCAAGAATTTCATCTTTTTCTCCTTTTGCTATCTCAAAAATTTCGCTTTCGAAAGGAGACCTGTTGCCAAGTATCCTGTGCTGCAGGTTTGCTTTTAAATATTCAGGATATGCAGTATGTATTGCACTGGCTTCAAGTATCATACCATCTAAATAGATGGGCGCGTCTATTTTGTAATTTTGGCTATTTGTTAGATAAGCTTCAAGCACAAGCATTATTTCCTGGCTCCTTCCGACAGAAAACAAAGGCATTAGTACCTTTCCACCATTGTCTATAGTCTTTTTTATGTTATCCATGAGCATTGCTTCTGAATCCTGCCTATTCGGCATTATATCGGAAGCCCCACCATAAGTACTCTCTATAAACAATGCATCAATCCTAGGATATCTAGTATCTGCAGGATTAAGCAACCTTGTATATCCAAATTTCATGTCTCCCGAATGTACAATGTTGTACATTCCTTCCCCTATGTGCAAATGCACTGTTCCGCTTCCAAGTATATGACCGGCATTATGGTATGTAAGTTTTATTTCATCAGTAACGTTTGTCACTTCACCATAATCCCTAGTTATGGTGTGCATAAGCATCTTCTTTATGTCTTTTTCTTCATATAGTGGCGTGCCTCCGCTCCTCTGCACAAGTTTGACATAGTCAAATAACAAGAGAGCCATCATATCCCTTGTCGGTGGCGTACAATATACAGGGCCATCATAGCCATATTTGAATAAGTAAGGCAAGAACCCGATATGATCCATATGGGCGTGTGTGATAATTACAGCATCAAGATCATTTATAGTTATGTTGGCACTGTCTAGATAAGGATAAGCTTTGTTTTCACCATTATTGTTCGCCTCTACCCCTTTTATCCCAGGCTCTGGGCTGAGACCGCAGTCTATGAGAATTTTTGAATGGCTTGTCTCTAAGAGCAAGCTGCTTCTTCCAATTTCTTTAAACCCACCAAGTGCGGTAGCTTTAAGCCATTCTGTTTTCATTATTGGCGTGCTTATCTTTTTACCCACACTGGAGAGAAACTTTCGCCTAAAGCTACTTTCCTTGAAAATAAGCTGCCTTACCCCGCTTATCACGTCGCTATTCATGGTTGGGGTTCTCAACACCTTTGGCAACCATTTTGTTTCGCTAACAATGCTCTTTAGGGTAGAACCGTTTTTGCCTATCACAAGCCCAGGCTTAAGTGCCTCAATATAAACTTCACCAAACTCAGGAACAAATCTTATATCTTTTATTTCGGCTTCTTTCGGGATGAGCTCTGTTATTTTTTGCTTTGCTTTTTCCGGATCAGAAAGCTGAGCTGCCTCGCTCCTTATGATAAGCTTCCTTTTTATTGCAGAAGAAAGATTTTTTACAAGTGATTCGTCGCTGTATACAGCACCGATGTTGCTTACATAAACAGCTATATCAGGCCCTTCATACTCTGCTTTTACGAACCCCACGTTTTTTGGTAGAATCTCTTTTAGCAAATCTAATGGATTGTTTTTCTTTGCTAGTTCCTGCTTATCACTATCTATTATCAAGCAATCAACCTCTTTCTGTCAAAATTCCCAGAAAAGACTAAAAATGCAAAAGGACTTATTTGGCGAGTTTTTCTATTTCTTCATCAGTTAAATCTTTGTAGCCATTTTTTGTAATTAAAACTATTTTTATTTTATCTCCGGTTGCAGAATCCCTTTTCATTGCTAGCTTCAATGCCTTCACTGCCAACTTTATAGCATCTTGTGTAGTTATATTTTTCCTGTAAGCATCATCAAGATAGCTAAGGGCCATAGGGCTACCAGAACCTATTGAGGTAAATTTTGTCTCTTTCGTGTAACTCCCTATATAATCTCCTATACTATATAATTCAGGAGTATCCCTATTAAATCCACCAACCACGAGCTGCCCCAAAAATGGAAATGCCATCTTATTTTCTTGTAAGAATACGTGAAGCAGTGAGGTCGCAGAAGTGGGATTTAGAGGTACACCCTCCTCCATCTTATAAATATCATTTTGCGCCTTTAGTAGCTTTGCCATATATTCTGCATCTCCAACCACGCCAGCCATGGCTATGGCCAATTTTTCATCGATTTTGAATATCTTAAACGCTTCAGAAGAAGCTATAAATGAATCCATTGTTGCCCTTGAATCGGCTCCTATCACCACTCCATCGCTGCATAATATACCAATTATTGTTGTACCTTTCAATACTTTCCCAGCAATTTCCCTGTCATCCATAAAATCTACCAATCTTAATATTTTAGCAATTTACAAAAGTATACCAAACCTAAAAACAAAACAAAAAAACAAATCAAACCACAAATTTGCTTTATCAAACCACAAATTTGCTTTTTCCTATTATGTAAACGTTTCTTTCGCTCCTTTCCACAGGTTCGGCATATGCGAAAGTCCTATGTACTTTTGTTATTTTCACTTTATAAATCTTTCCTATTTTTGTTTTTGCGTTTCTTATGAAGATCACAAAGTTGTTTAACTTACCTATGCCGTCTCCGTTCGGATTTTTTGCAGCAACCTTTATCTCACAAAGCTCCCCTTCAGCCACACTTTCCTCTGCCATATCCACCACCTTTCCACAATTCAGATAAACATAAGGCTGCCTTGCTTATTATTAGTGCATCAATTTATATAAACCTTTTGCAAAAAAAATTATATCAAATTCAGTGGCGGTATTGGCGAAAGATTCATTAAGAACATTCTGCTTTGCCGAAGTGACGTTGCCAACCTGCAAAATAATAGCATGTTCTACCG
>JBMFSM010000044.1:0-5429 GCA_049967555.1 Candidatus Micrarchaeia archaeon | reverse complement strand
ACGATTGAAATCGTGGGCTTTCTGCTAAGCATTCTGTAAATGATCAAGTGTGAGATTTGGAAGAAAACTATTGGCATTTATAATAATTATTGGAATATTGTTTTGCATATCATACACTTACGAGCATGCTCTAACGTGCAATTTGCTTTGTCAAATTAGCCCACAAGTTGCTAATATTTTTGAATGTGGTTAATCAATAAGTCCAAAATTATATATCGGCAACACAATTATGATAAACAACATAATAGGTTATAAAACATTATTTAATATCTGCGCGTTATTGTTTTTCAAGGGTAAAATCTATAACAACTTCCACAAGCTTAGATGAGTATGGCCTTACCAATCTTATTTTGTTTATTTTTACACCTGCCTTATATCCCTTGAAGAAATTTTTGATATTTTTTGCGGCTTCGTCAAAATTCTGGCTTCTTTCGGTAAATGTATAATAGTGAATTACTGTTTTTTTACTAGCATATGAGTATGCGGCATCTAGAAAATGATAAGAATCTTTTGGGAGAGGCATCACGATTCTGTCCGCAAAGTTTTTGAATTTCAGAGGCAGTTTAGATGCATCGCCCAGCAGTGGCGTTACGTTATTTACTTTATTAAGTTTTATGTTCTTAAGCATATATTGATAGCCTGCTTTGTTAAGCTCTACCGCAACAACTTTTGAAGAAGGAACAGCCTTTGCTATTTCTATGGCAAAAGGTCCAACCCCTGCGAACATCACCAACACATGCTCGCCGCTTTTTACTTGCTCGGATATTCTATGCCTTTCATAAGCAAGCCTTGTAGAAAAGAAGACCTTCCTTACATCGAATTCGAATATGCAGCCATTTTCCTTGTAGTGCGCCACGAAATTTCTCTTTCCTAAAACGTATTTGTATTGACGCTTTCTATATATTCCTTCTACAGCGCCAGCTTTTCTGAGCACGGTTTCTATGTTCTTGTTCATCAAAAGAATGAGCCTGGCGACCTTTTTAGCCAACTTGGGCTCAGCTTCTATTATAGCTATGTTGCCAAGCAAATCATAGCCACGCGCAACGTGTTCTTTTTCATCACTCAGAAGTGCATCGAGCTCTTTTTTAAAATTTAATTTTACAATGCTTTTTTCAAAAGAAGCGTTGCCAATTTTGCCGAATTTATGAAGTTTGCTTGAATCTTGAGAAATAGGAAAATATATAAAGGATTTTCTACCAAATACTTTATAGTTGCTGTTAAGCAGAGAGTGTTTTGTTAAGTACTTCTTTGCTTTCTCTGCGTTTTCCTTGTTGACAATTAAGCATTTCATACTATACATTTAAAAATTGAAGTTTAAAATATATATTGATGCATAAGCAAAAAGGGCTAAGTCAAAAAGGAAGCGAAAAAAGAAAAATATAAAGGATGTTTAAGGGTTGAAAATATGTATTTTGTAATAAGGGTAACTTCAAGCCAAGAAAAGATAACAGTAGATATATTGGAAAATAAGGTCTCTAAGACAAACCTTCCAATATACTCCATTGTTCTTGTTGATGGCATGAGGGGCTATCTTATAATAGAATCAGAAAGCGAATTGGCATGCAGAGAATTGATAATGAATGAACCACATGTGAAAGGCATGCTTCCTAAGCCTTTGGAGGATAGCGAATTGAATAAGATGTTGGAATTGAAGAAAAATGTGCAGGAAATAGAAATCAACGATACTGTTGAATTCCTAAATGGCCCTTTCAAAGGGTATAAGGCAAAGGTTATAAAGGTTGATACATCAAAAGATGAAATAACTGTTGAGCTTATGGATGTTGCTGTGCCCATCCCGGTCACTACAAAGTCCAATACGGCCAGAGTAATACAAAAGGCAGAAGGTGTTAAATAATAAAGGTGTTAATATGGCAGAAGTTGTAATTAACGGCTTAATTGAGGGTGGAAAAGCCACAGGGGGACCGCCATTTGGTCCAGCACTTGGGCCACTTGGTGTAAATATAGCCAAGATTGTAGAAGAGATAAATAGCAAGACAAAGGCTTTTGATGGAATAAAAGTTCCAGTCAAAGTGATTGTAGACCCTGCTACGAAAAGCTACAAGGTTGAGGTGGGGTCACCACAAACGAGTGCACTTATTTTAAAGGAGCTAGGTATACAGCATGGTGCAAAAAACAAAGATGAAGTGGCAGGCAACATAACGCTTGAGCAGGTAAAGAAAATAGCGAAAGCAAAGGAAAGCATGATATATGGCAAGACGATTGAAGATAAAGTCAAACAAGTATTGGGTACATGCAAAAGCATGAATATAACATGCGAAGGAAAGAACCCAAAAGATATCATAGCTCAAATAAATTCTGGGGAGATAAAGTTATAGTGTTTGGATGCTCGAGCTCAAGAGGCTATATCTGAGGCTTAGGGCAAATTTTGGCTTCTTGGACTGGTGGCCAGGCGATTCCAAGGAAGAAATCGTGGTAGGCGCTATTTTAACTCAGAATACAGCTTGGAGAAATGTAGAGCTCGCAATAAAAAACCTCAAGGAAAAGAATATGCTTTCACTTGAAAAGCTCTCTTTATCCGATAACAAAAATATAGAAACTGCGATAAGACCGGCAGGATTTTATAAACAAAAAACAAAGAGGATAAAAAATTTAGCTTGTTACATATTGAAACGTTATTCTGGGCTCGAAAAATTCTTTGAAAAGGACATTACAGAACTTAGGGAAGAGCTTCTAAGCTTAAATGGCATAGGAAAAGAAACTGCGGATTCAATAATACTTTATGCCGCAGATAAACCGACATTTGTCATAGATGCTTATACGAAAAGAATAATGTATAGAGTATACGGAATAGAAGAAGATATTCAATATGATGAGCTCAAGAGATATTTTGAAAATAAGATAAAAAAAGACCTGACAGTATATAAGGATTTTCATGCACAGCTTGTAGAACTTGGTAAAAGATTCTGCAAAAAAACACCAAAATGTGGAGAATGTCCAATAAGGGACAAATGTCGATATTCATCAATAAATCTAAAAATGCATCAAAAAATAAATATAAAAATAGTATAAAAAGCAAAAAGGATTTTTTATGAACTTTAAAGAGTATATAGAAGCGAATAGACAGATTATCTACAACAAGATATGTGAATATGTGCCGAAGAAAGAGCCAATACAATTCTATAATATAGCAAGAGATTATATAGATAGACAAGGTAGTTATAGAAGGCCTGGCCTAGTATTGCTCAGTGGACAACTCTTTGGGGCAAACAAGGAAGAGATAATTTTGCCTGCTGCTGCCGAGCAACTCTCAGAAGACTGGATTCTTATGCAGGACGACTGCGAAGATGATTCTGATTTAAGAAGAGGAAAGATTGCAATACAGAGGCTTTATGGTTGGGTGCACGCTGTAAATGCAAGCAATGTGGGGCATATGGCAATGTGGCGCATGCTCCATGATTATACGTTGAGATACGGCAAAGAAAAAGGAAGAAGGCTTTTTGACAAGTTTTATAACATGCTTGAATATACTGTTGAAGGGCAGCATATAGAAAATGAGTTTATCCATTATACCAAGAATCTGGCAAAAGTGGATGAAAGCCTATATTATAGGATTGTAGATAGCAAAACAAGTTACTACACTGTTTATGGACCTTTGCAGCTTGGTGCTATTGTGGCTGGACAAAGCGATGAAATGCTTGAAAAACTAAAGAGCATTGGTAAAGATGCGGGTGTAGCGTTCCAAATTGCTGATGATGTGCTAGACATGGTAGGTGATGAAAAAAAGTTCGGTAAGAAAAACTTTGGTGATCTTTACGAAGGAAAAGTAACCCTTATAATACTCCATACTTATAAGAATGCAACAAAAGAGGAAAAGGAGAAAATAGACAAGATATATGCAAAAAAGAGGAACGAGAAAACAGAAGACGAAATAAATTTCCTTAGAGAAATGATAGAAAAATACAATGGGATTGGCTATGCAAAAGA
The DNA here is from genome assembly GCA_049967555.1 of Candidatus Micrarchaeia archaeon. Classification (GTDB taxonomy): domain Archaea; phylum Micrarchaeota; class Micrarchaeia; order Micrarchaeales; family CABMGC01; genus JAGDYD01. The sequence goes on along the minus strand of JBMFSM010000044.1, from coordinate 1,484 downwards.
GGTTGCAAAAAAATATGGGGATTCTGCTGAGAAAAAAGTAAGAGAGATTAGTAGCGAACTTCCAAATAATGATTACAAAAATATTTTGATAAGCGCCATAGAAGAGCTATATGTAAGAGACAAATAATAAATAAAAAGCAAATGCCAAACAGCAATATGCTTTCCCACCCATAGGGCAGTATTTCATATCGTGAACAGGCTTAGCTTCCGAGTTCGGAATGAGATCGGGCGTTACCCTGTCCCTATGACCGTTTGGCAATGTTCTTTATGTATAGCAAATTATAAAAATATTTCTTTTTGCGTACTGAATAATTAGAATAATTACAAACTCATGTTGAAAAGATTGAAGGCGCCATAATCATTTACTGGTTGAAAGACAAAGGTTATTAAAATTTGTATACGATATTTAATAGGTAGTATTATGATAAAAGAACAGCTGAAAGAAGGATTTGATATAATAATGCATCCGACGAATGCATCCTACAAAAACAGAGATATAAAAGAGATGCTTATTTTTTATTATATGCTCAGCATAGTCCCACTGATAATTTTCGTTGCAATCTCATTTGCAGAGATGAACATAAATGGATTGCTTATCGGGATAGCGAGCATATTGGTGATCAGTCCGATAGGATTCTTTATAAGTGCTTTGCTTTATCATGCTTTCGGAAAACTTTTTAAATTCTTTAAAAAATCATACCAAGATACGTTTGCCGCCACAATATATGGTTCTATACCTTCAATTATATTTGTTTGGCTTAGCGCCACACAGATAACCAGCTATCTCTTAATAATATTCGGGATATGGTCATTCATAGTAACTGTTTTTGCACTCGCAAACAAGCAGAATACAACACCTCTCAAGGCTTTTGCAGTCATCTTAACTACAATAATTGTTATAATTATTATAATGTTTGCAATATTAATACCTACACTTTTAGAATTAGGCGTATTCAACAGCGCGAATTTGATAAAATCAACATGTTTAGCAACACCAGGTTATATGTGTCAGAACTTATCGATTTCCCCCACAGGAAAACTATCAATTATTTTTGGACAGAGCGAGGGTTTCACTATGTATAATTTTTCAGCTTATGTTATACCTATAAATCAGACAAATAATTATGGTGGAATAATTGCAAATAATATGCCTTTAAGCTCTGTAGGTATAGGAGATACTATCCCTCTAAGCTTTAATTTAGGTTCTGCTTATCTTGCAAATAGATCTTTCTTCGGAAGCGTCTGGATAAGATACAGTAAAACTCCTGGAGGGGCAATGAATAGCTCTGAAGTAGCTGAGATAGTAATAAATTCGTGACATCCACCCACTCATAAACGGTGTGGGCTTCCTCTGCATTCATAAGCTCACCTCGTGCAAAGGAGGATGTATTTTATCGGTTCTCAGTTCAACGAGAACTGCCTCCTGCTGAGGTTTTACAGAATGCTTAGCAGAAAGCCCACGATTTCAATCGTGGGATGAATGC
>JBMFSM010000043.1:0-5544 GCA_049967555.1 Candidatus Micrarchaeia archaeon | reverse complement strand
TCCCATTTCAGTCCAAGCGATTCCACATAGTTCCTTTCAATTTTCGTCGCTATCGTGTGCGCGTACTGGTAATCGTATGCATCGTCAATAAGCCATTTCTCCACCAGTTCGTGATGCAACGCTATGCTCCTTATCAGATCGACTTCCTTGCCTTCAACCTGTATTGTTTTTGGCAGATCCTTGTCTAGGTAAATAATTTTTCCATCTTTGGAATAGCCGCCCGTATACTTTATGTCATACTCCGTATTGACGGTTACGTCGCCAGGACCCTGTTTGGCGATTATCTCACCTATTACGCTCCCATTATAGTAAACATCTTTGCCACCATCGCTCTGAACCTTTACATCGTTCTGCAAGTCAATGGCAGAAGAAAAAATTATGCATATTGGCTCCTTGAAATTTATTGCTTTTATCAGAAGCATTTTGCCATTTCCATTTGCGCTTCCATTGCCATTTGGAATATCTTTCGGTCTATGCTCAACTATCTCATAGTCTTCCATGTGCTGCACTGTCTTTTTTACTTTTCAATTGAAATTATAATAATCTTGCGCAACGAGTGCGTTGACACGTTGCATGCATTGCTCTAAAATGCGAAAACATTTTTAAGTTTGCCACCGCATAAATATTACTGTGAAAGGCATCGGAATAATTGGAAGAAGTATGCTGTTAATTTTAGCTGTAATGTTACTGCTCGGTGCGATATTCGGCATTCTGAAAAAGATAAAGCATGCATATATCGAATAGCTTTTTTTCTCATTCTAAGTCGTAGGACATAAATATTGCAATATCACCATTGCCCCTGTTAGTATACCATCTGTCATTGTAGCCGCATTTCCTAAAACCCAATTTGGCGTAGAATTTGTCTATACCCCCTTTGCGGGTGCCTCAGCGATAATGCTTCTATATCCTTTCATGCGCCTGGCTTTGCTGAGGAGAAAATTGATAATTTGTCGCCCGTAGCCTTTGCCCCTCGCCAGCGGATCAACGAATACGTCAAGTATCTGCAGCGTATCATTCCAATTGTAATGGATGAGGCCTGTAAAACCCACATTTTCCCGCTGTCGATTGCCACGTATATTTCGGTATTCTTAGCAGTTGCGAGCTTCTTCTAGTCCCTGTTCGGTTCGAAGTTATATCTTTGGTTTAGCATCTCAATGCTTTTTATATCGCTGCTCCGAGCTCTCTGAATGTGCACCTGCATCACCATAAATCATCAAGCCTTATATGCAATCCGGTATATTATTGTATCAACTCCGTTTAAAGGTTTCCATCACGGCACATAGTGGCAATTTATTGTGCAAGGAAGTTGTACAAAATATTTATATATCTATGAAATCATGATACTCCTGCAGAGTGAGTGTGATGCCGATCCAACATGCGTGTGCAGGCCGTGTGAAAATTGCCTGCGTTTATCAAGGAAGCTGATTATCAGATCTAGCGTAGCTCCGCTTTCGGCATCGAAACTTAACCAGTTTCTAATTCTTGAGGTTATAAAATTACTCAGAGGCATAGCAACTGGACAGTTTTTTTGCCCAATGGCAGAAGAGCGCTTATTTTTGCACATGGCCAAGCCCAATAGTACTCCGCAATTTGATATCAAAGAAATTTGCACTGTTTTTTGCCACAGTTGAATCGGTCAAATATTATGCTCAAAATTTTATGAGGTGAATAAAATGGAAAATGCAACGAAAGGTGAAGGACGGCACCTACCTTATTACAAACGATCTCGTCCTTAAGACGGAGAGTGTGGTGGGTCCGTTGCCTGAGAGATTGAAGGCAGAGCTGAAAAGCCTGGGCGACGAATTCGTAAAGGAATTCTGGCATACCGCAGGGATTCCCGAATCTGTAGCCACTTTCGAACTTGATGGCAACAACATACGCGATGAGCTTGAAGGACTGCTGAGAGAAACAAACTACCCAATTGTGAGCCTTGACCGGGTTTATATCACACCAAAGACTCCAGGTGTGGTTTTTTACATTGATGTGACTCGGCTTACTGATCCGAATACAGGTACTGTTAAGCTGGCGCCGCGACCTGGAAAAAAACCTATCGACGAGCAGATAAAGGAATTGAAGAATCTGGTGGATAACTCTCCAGTTGCGCTGGTGGACATAGGTGTTTTTGAGGGTAACACTCTGCTTACTGCTATAGATGCCATGCGCAGAGGAGGCGTAAGTATCTCAGAAATATATCTTGGGGTTTCGAGTCGCGGCTTTGAAAGTAAAGTAGGCGGCAAATCGAAGGTCAGCATAGCAAACATGTTTGACTTGTTCGAGTGGATAGAGCTCAGGGATTTAGTAGGCATGGATGGCAGGAAGGTGGGGCTGGATCAGAATGGTGTATTGGAATATATGCCCTACTGGGAAAATTTGGAAGAGTGGGCAAGCGTGCCAAAGGAAAATGTTAGCGCCACAAAGCAGCTTTGCATAAAATATTATAATAGGATTGCTGATATACTTGCCAAAGAGGGATATGATATTAAGGCATTTGGAAAACCCGTGGAATTGAAAACGGGAATCTTGGATTTGGTCAGGGGTAAAAAAAACAGGGAGCAAGCGGAAAACAAGGTTGTATAATATGCTAATAAAAAGGTGATGAGATGAGAAGGTTGCAGATAGGGGTGATGGGCTCAGCTGCGGATCTCAAATACGGCAAGGGCACACGGCTTGCCGCGGAAAGGGTTGGTGAGCTTATTGCTAAGAAGGGTGGAATACTGGTTTTTGGCGCAGAAAAAGACTATGACTCCTTGTCAACTGCGGCGTGCAGGGGAGCTAAAAAAGCAAATGGAATAACAGTCGGAATAACATATGGCAAGGGCAAGGACATCTACCAAAAAGAGGGTGTAGATGTAATAATACCCACGGGGTTGGAGCGTGGTGGCGGAAGGGAGTTTGTACTCTCGCTGACTTGTGACGCGATTATCGCAATAGGCGGCGGCTCAGGAACTTTGGCAGAGATTGCAATTGCTTACCAAGCGAATATACCTATAGTCGCGCTTGCTGCCTATGGCGGCTGGTCAGAAAAGCTCGCGGGCACATACATAGATGCGAGAAAGAGGGTTAAAATCTTGCGCGCAAATACGCCGGATGAAGCAGTAGAACTTGCAATAAAGGCGGCAAGGAGTGGAAAATCGTGATTCACTTGCACTAGGCACTGCTCCTCTCGCTCATGCGCCCAAATTCTGCGATGCTCGCGATGTCATGTGAAACTGCAACGATCGGCGCTGCGGCCTCGCCGTTTATCCTAGATCGCGGGCCGCTCCTTAATATCTTTTCCTTGATGCCCAGCGCACCGTTTATCGAAGCCAGGTCCCCTTCCACAGCATTGTGACACAATGAAAAATGCTTCTCCAAGCTGCAACATTGCAGGGCCTGTGTCTTTGAGATCCTTGCTGCTCGCCTCGTCCAGCTTATCGGAAATATCTTCCATACGATTCAATATTGCGAAGTACATTGTCGAATTCTTTGCCTACATTATGTTCACATACCTTATTCCAAACATGTAAAACCTATTGACAAGCTTTTTGTAGTTATAATGTCAGTCTTTAGAGGCAAAATGCTGCTTGAAATGCAATACATGTCTTCGAAGGCATAATAGGGAAGGTGATTTGGCATAAAAGCAAGTGGCGAAAAAAGATAAAAGAAAATAGGATATTAGAGAGCACAGCTCCTTGTTGAACAAAGTAGGAAAAAGGAATATAAAGGGGGGCGTAAACAAATTAACTATGACTTTCAGTTGGAGCGTGAAAGGTGAATAAAATGATGAGTTTTCGGCGTAGTGAAAAAGAACGAATCGAGGCAATTATTGAAGTTGGAACTGTTGAACAGAAGCAAGGTCTTATTTCAGAAGTAAACAAACTAAATATAAAAGAGTTGAAAAAGCTTGTTGAGAATACAGATGAGACTATGCAGACTAGTTTGTTCGATACCCTTATATCAACGCCAAAAAAGCTTGAAAAAATGCTCCCTACTTTTGTAGAATATGGAAGCACAGAGATGCGCAAGAAAGTTTGGGAGTACGTAAAAGACACGGTTGATCAATCAGAATTGCTTGCGTTGCTCAAATCTCACAAAATAGCAAAAGGCACAGTGCATCTTTTGAACTCGCTATATGAAGATGGGATGGATGTTGAGCCTCGGGATAGCCCTTTGCATTATTTACTGAAAAAAGTAATTATGAATGAAGAAGACGAAAAGAGTGTGTCGCTATTAAAATCAGATATGGCGGGAGCAGTGATTCTCATGCTACTTTTTGATAAAGAAATTGCAAAAGATTTCTTGAATTGGATAAATGATCCAGCACTGCTTAAATTTTCTGTGTCTACCCTATCCATGGAGGGCTTTGGCGGACAGTTAGAAGTAGATTTTGCCAAAAGATATCTTGCAGTTTATTTTGCCACACGTAGCGATGAATTCAGGTTAGCAGTGCTGAACACTATTAAACGTTTAGGCGCCTATGATATTATAAATGTAAAAGATTCATACATCACTTTTGAAATAGATAAAGAGGTTTTTGAAATAGGAGAGGTTAAAGATGTCGAATACTCCTATGATAAATCTATTAACTATTTGCCACTCTCTTCTATAATTGTTACATCTAGAAACGAAAAAGTTATTTCTAAATTTTTAGATGTACTAGAAAACGTAAAAAACAGAGATAAGTTGCTCTCGTCAAAGTTATATATATCTGACAGATTTTATGAGCCAGATTTCGAGTTAGCGCCTGTAATAGTCAAGGAAAGCATGAAGGCAACTTGTAGAGTAGCTGATATAATACTTGAATGGGCTAAAGATAACCCATCTATATTGAACTCAACAATCAAAGGTGACATTCCGCTCTCGGATATTGTGAATATTACTGGCCAGGAAAGGCAGAAATATTATGATAGAATACTCGGATGGCTTAAGGATAATCCACATATATATGTATATATAACAATCCCAGATGAGGTATATATCAGATGGCTTAAGGATAATCGAAATAGGGCACCTCTAACAGTACTCAATGTGGAATATTTTAATGAGATATATAAGAAAAGTACGGAAGAGTATATACGTGAATGGGCTGAAGGTAGTCAAGATGTAAAACTGTCTCTGAATACAAGAAGTGGGCCATTTTCGTTTGCGGATATCGTAGCTATTATTGGTGGTGAAGAAGGGCAAAAGAAGTTGCTCCCATTTATAAATACAAAAGGTACAAATGCCGTGATTGATGCGATAAATAAATATGGAACTCCAGAGATAAAAGAGGAACTAACCAAAAATTTGAGAGATGGAAAGACTAACAGTAATATCATCGATGGCATTGTAAAGAAAATCAAAAGGAATTGATACGTTGAACAGTGCTATCTTTTCTCTCTCTCACGACATTCCTCCAGTGCATCAAGTTTGATCGCATAGAGTTGCTTACAGATTGCCAGTAGTGTAGCTAAATTTGGAAAGCAGCTGCAAAAACATTGAAGGCTGTTACGAAAAAGTGTCAGGATAAAGTGGGTGAGTGACTCATCAAGTGCATAGGCGAAACTAAAAGATGTTTGGAAAATC
>JBMFSM010000042.1:0-5558 GCA_049967555.1 Candidatus Micrarchaeia archaeon | reverse complement strand
GCAACAGAACAAAAGCAGTTGGTATTCAACATATCATTGGAATGAGCACAGATGGTGCAATGATGTCAATGGTTGAAACGAACCTTGAAACCGTGAGGAACCCCACGAATTTATTCGTGGGAGGGCGCCAGCACTCATCTGGCTAGGTGTTGAATACTGCTTTTTGATTGAAGCTAGATATATGGTGCATGAGTATGTCATATAGACAAGTACTACCCTATTGTTATATGTTATTCAATCTTGTTTTTATTTCATCAACACCGAGCCGTGTTAAAAGGAGTGGTATCTTTTCTACTTGTGCTATCTTTATTGCAAGCTTGTCTACATCCTCTATGCCCCTTATTACAACAATCCTTGGCTTTATTGGGGCTACTCTTATTACCACCATAGGCGATCTTCCAGTGCTTACTTGATCAAAAACAAATGCCCTTTCTGTTGTAGTTCCAAAAAGTTTTGGATACTCATTTGGCGATATTTCAACAATTACTCTAAGGCTATCCAAGAGGGTGTATCCAAATATTTTCACTACATCAAGCATGCTTGGGTTTGCGATTATCTTCGCATCAATAAGCCTTGCAAAGTCTATACCGTCTATTGGGGCTGAAAAATCTTTAAGATAATAATAAGGTATATCCTTTTGTGCGTTCGAGCTGAATTTTGTGAGGTTCCTCATTACCTCACCGCCATGCTGCTTGTCTATCTCAAAAATTGCACTTATAAATCTTTTTATAACCCCAACACCCGGACTCAATCTTCTATTGCCCTCATAATCACTTATGGTTGAGGTTGATATTTTCAGATATTTTGCCAGTTCCACTTGTGATATGCCAAAAAGTTCCCTCCATTTCTTCATTGCGCTTCCTGGGCTATCTGAAAGTGCGATCTCACCAGCTATTCTTTCTTGAAGTTCGTCCATCAAATCACATAGATTTTTCACATTATTTATTAATAAACCTTTCGACGAACCGTGATTAGACACTTTTTCTGCTTTTCCTTTTTAGCTTCATTTTTACTTTTATTTCTTCCTTATTTTTTTCTTTTTCATTCCGACCCATGATGCCATATATAACAAGCGTTACCCCGGCAAGAAGAAGTATGGCTGAAATACTTCCAAAACTAAAAAGATCTTGATAATTTTCATTGCTTTTTTGGACTGCATACATTACAAAGACATTTGCTGTGCTATTTCCCACATTTGAAAAAAGCAGATAGTATGTCCCATTAGAAATGGAAGATACATTATACACAACTAAATTTTTACTCTTATTAAATTCCATCATGCTTTCAAAAGCACCAGATTTGCTGTTGAGTAAGACTTCATAAACACCACTTATATTAAATTGTATTTTGTTTGCAGGAATGCCTTCCAATCTTTCATATGCATTTTTGTTTATAAGATAAAAATTAATAGGTTCTGTTGAGTTATAAACAACTGTTGTAATATTAGAAGTGCTTATAAATATCTGTGAAGCTACGCTCATATTTGGTGAAATTATAAACTGCGTACTGATATATTTTGGAATTTGAAAAATGGCAGATGAAACATTATAGGAAACAAAAATACTAAACAAAATCAACAGCAAACCAGAATATATGAGCTTTTTTTTCATAAAATTACCTTATTATAATCTCTATGATTTAGTAAGTTTTGTTTATTTATATTTATATTGTTGCTGCAAACTACCAACCTATAAACCTGACATCCACCCACTCATAAACGGCGTGGGCTTCCTCTGCATTCATAAGCTCACCTCGTGCAAAGGATGTGTTTTATCGATTCTCAGTTCAACGAGAACTGCCTCCTGCTGAGGTTTTACACTTTCTCCCTGAGCGCAACTTCCCACCTGTCCGAAAGTAGCTTTTTTGAGTCTTACTCTGTTCAAAACACCACAAAAGGCTACAAGTATAATATATTTTTATAGCAGCTGCGAAAGAAAAAGAATATAAAAGTTAACCTTTATAAATAATAAGACCGTTTATACGGCGACCGGTGATATGAATGGGAGTTTTTGACAAACTAGGCCAAGCGTTTGGAGCGTCATCAAAAGGAATTAATATAGAAGAATATATGGGATCCGCAGAGATGAAAGATGTTGATGTGTTGAATGAGCCAGCAGATATGTACATAAAACCAGTGGCAATAGTGGGAGAGGACGATATAAAGTTAATAGAAAGCGAACTTGAAAAGAAAAATATACTTCTTTTGAACATGGAAGAAATAAACAAAAGGCCAAACACAAGAAACAACATACTCACTACATTGAAAAAATATGTAGATAAGATAAATGGAGACATAGCTGCAATTGACGCGGCCAGAGTAATAGTTACGCCAGCAAAAGTAAAAATAATAAAAAGGAAGAAATAAGATTACAATAAACGTCAAGTTAATTCAGTGTTGTTTAAGTGCTATAATTAGAGATCTCAACTCCTTCATATTGGGTTGTGATCTCTTTATGATTTTTTCAAATGTTTTTGTAACCTCTTCTTTTTCCCTGACTCTATTGTTATTATGTACGATACGTTTGAACATATCAAACAATATTTTTTGCTCTTTATAATATTCCCTGTCATAAGAATCTTTCTCTTTAAATTTGTTTTTTCCTAATACAAAAAGAAACACAACCAAAGCATGCGAAATGTTAAGTACAGGATATTTGGGATTTGCAGGTATATAAGCGACAGCATCGCATTTTGATAGTTCGTCTGAGGTTAAACCGATATCATCTCTCCCTATTACAAGGCATATGTTTTTTTTGCTGAGCTTTGCAAGATCATCTACATAATAAACTTTCCTTAACTTAGGATTAGCCTTTCTGATTAGTCCAGTAGTGCCTATTACGATTCCAGACTTAGATATCGCCTCGTCAAAAGTACCATATATTTTGGCATTCTTCAACAAATCGCTTGCATGCTTTGAATACATTATGGCTTTTTTGCCCAGTATGTTTGCCCTTGGATTTACTATGTGCAACTTGTTGATGCCAAAATTTTTTGCCACTCTTGCAATATAACCTATATTCATCTGATATTTTGGGCTTACGATTACTAGCTTAAGCATTAAATGCACCCTATTACGGCTATAAGGTTCACTAACACATGGCTAAGCATAGACGGGTATATTGAATTTGTTTTCTTGAAAATATATCCTGCAACCAATCCAAAAATAAATGCTGCTATTATATCAATACCAAATGAAGACCCATATCCTGCGTGCAGCACTGCGAAAAGAGCCGCGCTAGGAACTATACCAATTCTTTTTACAAGAAAGCCCCTGAAAAAAAGCTCTTCGTCTATAGGGCCGATTAAAGATACAAAAGCTATAAACCAGATAGGCATCCCAGTTATGGCATCGCAGGCATTTGTTGCTATTCGAATGTTTATTATTTCACTTATAAGAGTAATCCCAACCTCAAGTAGCAAAATTAACATGAAAAATAAAATACCTATAGAAATTATTTTTAATAATTTAAGATTTTGCAAAATACCAAGCTCATGAGCAGCCTCATTTATGTTTCTTCCAGTATGTGCCAGATATGCAAATGCAGACGCAGGAAGAAGGAGTGAGAACAAGGCAGTAATATAAAGCTCTGCCTCAAACATTGATATATATGAATAAAAGTAGAGTAGAAATGAAAGTATAAATAGAAAAAGAAGGAGATAAAATATTAGGTAAGAAACTGCTTTGAAAGGCAGATTGCTGCCTTCACTCTTCTTCCTTGTCAGTTGAATCCCCTCCTTTTTTTTGTCTTTTCCACTCGGTGTAACCACACTTTCCACAAGTATATCTGTCGTTGTGCTCAGCCATTCCTGAGCCACATTTTGGGCAGAACTTGCCAGGTTTGTATGGTTTGAATTCTTTCTTTTTTGTGCTTTCTTCTTTTTTCCCTTCGTCCTTAGCCATATTATCAACCTTTTTTATTTCTTCTCTTTCTCATTTGTTTTTGCCGCTTCCTCTTTTGCAGCTTCTGCCTTAGCAGACTCTTCTGGCTTTTTCTTGTTTGATCTCTCCGCCTTGAACTCTTGCTCTATTTTCATAGCCTCTTCGTTATTATAAGAATACACAGAAACCTCACTTTTTGTTGTGCCAAAAAGCTGATTTATTTTTGCTATTACAGTAAGCTTCGGATTTAGATTTAACTTCTTTGAAATCTCTTCTTTTATTTTTTCCCTATTCGGAGTCACGCCGCTATATATTACTTCACAAAAAATCTCACGCCTATTTAGAAGCTTGTTCTCAAAATCTTTTTTTATCGAAAAATCTATATCCATCACGCACCACCTACAACTCTAGAGATTGCTTTTTGGTCCATACTCTCTAATATTTCTACTTCAGATCCAGGCTTTATGCCTTGCTTAAGATCTTCAGGAATTGGCAACTCAAAAGTCTCGAAACTTTCGAGATCCATGAGCTGTGCATTCCCACCAGATATTGAAACAACCTGCGCACGTTTCTTTAAAATTACAGGCGCTTCCACATCTGCACCGCTCGGCTTCAACAAAGTCCTTTTCTGGCCATCGAAGATACCTATTGCAGTTATTCTAACTTTTGCTGAACCATGTTTACCAGGTGCAGAAGTTTCCACATCCACAACCTTGCAAGGGATATTGTCTATCAATATAAACCTTCCCTCTTTTGCATCTTTCACTGGTATATATATAATTTCATTTGACACCTAACCACCGAAGAATCAAGATAATATTGTTTTTGAGGCTAAAGCTATAAATATATTGCGAACGGCACTATTCATAGCATTATTTTGGCTTTCTAGGAATGTATTTATTGTTTTGTTTTGTAATATTACTGATGACATGTATAATGCAAAGAAGCTTCTGAAAAAAATTTCATCAGAAATAGAGCTATTAAGAAAAACTTCTTCAAAAGCCCAATCTGCAATAGAATATTTAACTACATATGGCTGGGCAATTATAATTATTGTAGTGGTGCTTGCAGCTTTGTTTGGGCTTGGCTTATTCAGGGCAAACAATTATGTACAAAGTTTTTGTTCTCTCCCTTCAGGCCTTACATGCAGCTTCATATCCTTTTCAACAAGCGGAATCTTAACAGTACAGATAGGCAACACCATGCATAACCCCATAACTATTACAGCATTGGGCTGCAATACTAATAGAACAACTGCATATATGCAGGCACCTTATAATCCTCCTTCGAACCAAGTATATCTGCCTGAGGGCACAAGTCAAGTTTTTAATTTCCAGTGCTATAAAAATAGTGTTATTTATTATGGGAGCCTAGGAAGTTTGTTCAGTGGATACCTCTCATTAAATTATACAGATAATTTAACAGGTATAGGATCCACATTATTTGGCAATGTTGAAGCAAAGGTGTCTATATTAACTACCTAATCAGTTTTTCTTGAACATTTTCAGCAACAGTTCATCCTTCATCATCAACATCCCAAATGTTAATTTGTACTGCGCAATTACATTGCTAAGCCAAGTTAATGTTTAGCATTACAATCTCAAGGATGTTTCAACCATTGACATCACTGCGCCATCTGTGCTCATTCCAATGATATATCGAATACCAACTGCTTTTG
>JBMFSM010000041.1:0-5659 GCA_049967555.1 Candidatus Micrarchaeia archaeon | reverse complement strand
ACACTGGATTTGGACTTGCAGAAATAGTAACTGTTGTAAAGCTTACACTCGGCATTACGCCGTTGGGAGGGTAGGCACGGGTGCGAGTCCATTGTATATTTTCCACGCTCAAAGTGCTCGTATCGTAAGTTACAGTGTAAAAACTACTAAATGTTGCTACTGTGAATGTAGTTGAAGCAGAAAATATTTTGGCTCCTGGTGAACCACCATTATTATTATAACTCGTCCAAGTAAGTGTTCCTGTTGAAGGGAATTGCCATTGTTCAAATAAATTGTAAACCTTTGGTGAGGAACTTATAGGAACAGAAACTCCTGACGAACCACCATCATAATATTGTGGAGCTCCACCATTACCAAACATTCCAGCATCTCCCCAACCCATCGAAATTACTGTTCCTTTACCACTTCTAAACATTCTATCTCTTGCATAGCCAGAAGGAGTTCCATTAATATTCATTAAAGTCTCAATTATTATGTTCGATGGATTTTGTGATGTAGCATATATCAAACCAGCATAATTAGAAGTTGAAGATGTTCCAGAATTTAAAGATACTCCATTGTTTACAGTAATACTTCCACCGCTAACTGCAGCTGTCCATTTGTTTGTATTTAAGCTTGTCCCAGCAAAGTTATCATAAAAATTGAACACGCTCGCCCCATCATCATACTCTGCATAGGTTGAGCTTAGCTGTGGGGCTTCGCCTATACCTGTTGTGCCAGTATTTGATAGAAGATTTGTGCTCTTGCTGGCGAGGCCAAGATAAATGGTAATGCTGTTACTCGCAGGTATGCCGCTGGCGAGCTTAACCCAAGTAATGAGCTTGCCGCTCTGGTTGCTCTCAATCCAAGCAGGAATTACTGTGCCGTTGGCGTAAAGATATTCAAAGTTGGCGAAATTGTTGTTGTAAGCGATGTATGAAGAGAAATTGCTCTCTGTTATGTTGACCATCTGCTGGAAGGGCGCAGGCGTTGCCGTGCTCTGGCTGTTGGTTATGGTTATTGGCTCATATTCTATAATGCTGTTAGTGCCTTGTACATAAAAAGCTGTCACTAAGCAGTTTGATGAAGCCACAAAAGTGCCAGATTCACTACTAAGCCCGCAACCGAATATTGATCTAAAAAGATATGGATTGCCACCACCACTTGGTGTTATAGGTGAGAAATAAGAATAAGAATGCTTGCTATTTAAAGGATATGACAATGTGACAGGAAGATTAGAATAGCCATAGCTTGCGCCGTCAAGACTTAGCACGGATTGGGCAGCTGGACTTAACCCATTCGCTGCAAAGGTAATATAAACCGGAGGCATAAAGGTTATTGTCGTGTTTGAAGAAACGTTGGCGAACGAGGCTTTTACCTTAACCGCCAAAGCTTTGGAGCTTGTTATGTAGGTATTTACTATGCCTGAACTGCTGGTTGTTATAGGATTTGGAGAAATGCTTACAGTCTGATTTGCGGTAAAATTAACAGTTGCACCTTCTACAGGATCGCCAAACATCTTTACGATTGCCGTCAATTTGTCAGGAATTCCTGCGGCGTTTGTGGTATTCTGCGCACTTAGACTTATTGAAAGAGGCATATTGGAGAACAATTGGGAAACATGTGAATTGAAATAACCTATATAGGTTACTCTCTGCCCTGAAGAACATGAAGAAGGGTTTCCGTTTGGGCACGGTATTGAGCTAAAATAAAGATTCCCACTCACAAGCGTGCTTAATGGAATTGGGGAAGATATTGAAATATTGCATATAATTACGCCGCCAGGCAATACAAAGCCAGGTTTGCACTGCCCTGACGAATATCCCAAATTGCTTGCATTTATGCTTATCTGCGGGTTGAGCAAAGGATACTGTTGAGAATTTGCAAGCAACAGAATAACTTTGGATGTTGCAGAATTAGAGCTTAGGACCATCTGCCTGCAATATATTCCTTCTGAAAATGAGCATGAGTTTGGAGTGATTACCGAAGGTGAAAATATAAAGAAATAGAGTACGGCAATGAATATAACTATTATAAGCAAAGCCCAACTGTATGTGACAAGATACTCAAAAGCAGATTGCGCTTTGCTATTAGTGGTATGAATTACCAACTCTTCGCTCTTTTGTGGCAACATCAAAATATATAGATAAATTAATATTTAAAAACTTTCCACAATCCATACTCTAAGCTACACTTCTGATTTTGCTACTTATTTTGCACTTTGGAAAAATCCACGATAGAATTCGCAACTTATTTGTTGTCCTGCTCATTGCCTTTGCTGCTTTTGCTCTTTTTTCCCTTTTCTGTGCTTTTTTTCTTGCCCTCGCTTTTCGGCGCCTCTTCGTGCTTTTTCTCCGCCCCCTTGTTGTTTATAGTTTTGCTAAACCAATTGTCAAAGTAGCTTTCTGTTGCAGTACCCATTGTAGATTCACTTTCTTCGCCTGTTTCTTCAACCTCGCCGGCTCCGCTTATCTCTTTTATTCCGATATTATCATCGCCTTTGCTTTCTTCACTCTTCTGCACTGTATATTTGCTTCTCTCCTTGCTTACCTGCCTATTCTCGTTGATGCGCAACAGGGTATATATTATTAATATTGCTATTATTATGCCAAAAATATAAATCAGGTAATGGAATCCAGATGTTGTACTTAGATTTGCCGCAAAACTCGGCATCCTCTTGCAGGAATTTATAAGATTAGTCTCATTTGACTTGAGCAGGCTTAGCGCACTGAGATATTCCTCAGAGCCATTCAGCGTGTTGAGTGTCGGATAAGAGTTCATGCTGTTTATGCTTTTGTTTAAATATGCAGAATATTTCGTACCGTTATAAAATGAGCATTTTGATAGTGCTTCTTTTTCGAGATAATATGTATTTGTTATATTTGCAAGAAGGTATCTTGCTTTTATAATGTTGTTTACAATCTTGTTGGAGCTGTTTGTAAAACGAGTAAAGCTTGGTATCGAGTTATTGATTGTTTCATTAGCGGCTGTTATGTTTACAAATGAAGCATATAGATTAGAGTTATTTATTTCGCTGCTTGCTGCGGAAAGAGCTCCGCTAGCTAAAGAGAGATTATAACTGACGCCGGGTGAGCATACATTATAAAGCTTGCAGAAATAAGAATAAGTGGAATTCAGCGAAGCCAGCCTTGAATTGGTAGTATTATAAAAATTCAGTACATATGCTTCGCCGCTCGTGATATAATGGCTTATTGTAATGTTAATAGAGCTGTTGAAGCTTACTTGTGGATAAATCGAAGAGACTAGCTTTAATGGTATATTTCTTTTTATTGTACCGTTTAGTGAGGTTGCAGGCACCGGACTTAGATATACCAAACATGTGGTTGAGCCCCCCCATGGAACTACACAAGGACCAGAAGCAAACACATTCATAACCTCTGAAGTATTCCAATATTGAACTGCAAACACTGTGAAATTGCCCAAATAAGGATATGATGAAAGAGCAGATATTGAAAAGGTTACTTTTATTGGAACAGAATCAGGACAAGTGAGATATGATTCGTTGATCTGGGCACATTTACTAGGCCCATATATTGTCGAAACAGAAAAAGAGTAAGCTATGTACGAAGCAAAAAGGGTAACCAGCACGAATGCGAGCATAAGTTTCATATTAACACCAAAATCACAGGGTTTTCTAATATATATTGCACCAAACCCATATTTATAGATTTTCAACCTTTTATAAGTCTCTTTTCATGTTTATATACTTTTTTTGTTCTTTGTTTTGTTAGAATATGCGCTAGATACAACAATTTCCATGCTTTTTATGCTCATTTCTATGTTTTCTGAGCTTAAAGGCACCCAATTTCCAGAAACTACAAAACCATATAACTTACCCATGCTTGCAAGCAAAGGAAAGAGGCTTTTTTCGAGCATCACAGGCTCAGACCCGGAATTCACAAAATCAAGAGCCTCTTTGCTAAAAAGATAAAAACCAGAGCTTACGAGCTTGCTTGTTTCATTGTTTGGATTTTCTGTGAAGTTCAATATCTTTGAGCCTTCCAGTTTTGTAACGCCAAAGCTTTTGGTATTTTCTGCTGTTGTCAATGCAATTGTAACGAGCGCTTTTGTTGCTGCATGCTGCTGGCATAGACCCTTAACATTAAAATCATAGTAATTGTCACCGTTGATTACAAAAAAAGACTCGCTGTTCAATAGACCCTTTGCAAATGCAAGCGCACCCTCTGTGCCACTTCTCTTTTCTTCTATTAAATAAGTTATCCGTACACCATACTTGCTTCCGTCCCCAAAATATGTTGTGAGCATATTCCCCTTATCTCCAGCAAGTATTAGTATATCTTTAATTTCGTTTTTAACAAGCATCCTTATTAAATATTCTATTAATGGTTTGTTGTCAATCATAAGCATCGGCTTTGGCACATACCCATTCGGCCCTTTTACCAAGCTCCCTCCAGCAAGTATTACTGCTTTTTGTGGCATATTTTTACCAAGAGATTCTTCAAGAAGATATTCTATAGCATGCGACCTATTCCTTATGTTAATACCATCTATTGTTGAATCAACTTCGTCAAGTATTTTCCTGTCCAATGTTATTGTAAGCCTTTCTTTTACCATTTTACCCCTAATAAATTATTGCTGGCAAAACTTTTATTATATTACATTTTCAGCAACTTATTTATATTAGTATGAAATAATATTATATTATAAGATAAAGTGGTATAATGCAATGTAAAACTAATATAAAGGCAATGTGGAGGATTTTTGCAGTAGGCAATGTTATGGAAATACCTGCTGAAATCAGAAATATCTTGGCAAGGGTTTTGATATGTGGGGCGTGAAGAATGAGAGGAGAAAATATAACAGAGTGATGAAATGTTCATGCCCAGCCAGCACAAAATTCTGCAAGGAACTAGGATTAAATGCTCGTATTGGTGATTAGATGGATGTTGAGAATGCAATAATACTTGCAGGGGGAAAGGGGACAAGACTGAGGCCACTGACATTCGACGTGCCAAAACCACTTATAAAAATAAATGGCAAGCCTTTGATTGAATATGTGATAGAAGAGCTAGAAAGAAATGGTATAAAAAATATTTACCTCTCTTTGGGATACAAGTCAAGCAAGATAGTGGATTATTTCAAAAAACGCCATAAATTTGGAGCCAACATAGAATTCGTTGTAGAGGGCAAGCCGCTAGGAACAGGTGGTGCGATTAAGTATGCGATGAGCAAATTGCAGAATTATAGCAAAGTTGTAGTGGTGAACGCGGATACTATATATCGCATTGATCTTGCCAGAATGCTTGACGTACATAACGAAAAAAATGCCTTGGTGACAATGGGGGTTGTCAATGTTGATGACATTAGCGGCTTTGGGGTTATTGAGGCAGAAAATGGAAAAGTTACAAATTTCGCAGAAAAACCAAATCCAGAAAATACAAAAAGCAAAACCATAAACGCAGGTATATATATAATAAATAGGAATGTATTTGAAAAATACCCGTTAAACGAATCTTTCTCGTTTGAGAAAGAATTTTTGGAGAAGGTTTGCAAAAGCGAAAATATAATGGCATTTCCGGTAGAAAAATTCACTACCATAAATGATATAAAGCAGTATAAAGAAGCAAAAGAAGCTTTTGAAAATGCAGGGGGAGAGATTTGAACTCTCGCATCCTCTAAAGGAAGCGGGCCCTGAACC
>JBMFSM010000040.1:0-5961 GCA_049967555.1 Candidatus Micrarchaeia archaeon | reverse complement strand
CAATGTGACTGTTTCGCGTTTGACGAGGCGAATAAATGTAAATGTCAGGATCCTAGTGGAAGTAAGAGGAAATATTTATATATGATTAAACACAGATGATATATTGGTGAAAAAATGAATATTTTGAATGGAAAAAATACAACAGATGGGGCAACAGGTGGAAAGGAAAATATTTTAGAAAAACAAATTGAGGACTATCTTAATAAAATTAAAAGTGAGTTTATTAAACAAATTACCGATTTTTCTTTCTTTAAAAGAAATAAGGAGAATGCGATACAAAAACTGAACGGCGAGCTTTTGCTTTTTGAAATGTGGGGCGAAGCTCTTGAAAAATACACAACCCGTAATGACTGGAAAGGATCTATTCCGATCTCTGGCCGTATGCATGGGTATGTAAAAGAAATTGTAAATATAATAGAAGGGAGTTTAAACCCAGCAATCAAATCCCGTTTAGAGAAGCTAGACAAAGAAGTAGCAAAGCCACCAGCAGCAGCCAAACTACAAGGATTTGATTTAAAAAATACATTGGATGTTTTAACTCCAAGGATTACTAGTACTCTTGCCGAAGAAAAATTATATGAAGAATATAAAGAAAATGTGGAAAACTTAAATAAATTAGGTTTTCCAACATCGAAAGTTGAATTAAATGATTTCATAGCTTTCGCCGATAAAATTCATGATTGGTTTAAAGAAAATAAAGATCTCATAAATGATAACACAGCAGAAAAGTATAGTGGTTCATCTGAACGAAGTGTCTTAGGTTTTAACATTCCATATAATGAACCAAACATTTTAAAGTTAGAGGGTGTAAAATTTATAAGAGGTAAACAAGATAAACCAATTGGTGAATCCGTAGGAGGAACACAGAGAGAAGGAGCTACTGCCTGACAAATTAACCATGAGGCTTTTGCAGCAATATAGGCTTGTACTATATTGCGCAACCTTTTTTGCTTTTTTGTTTTTCTGTTAATCATTCTGTAAAAATAAAGATTTGTTGCTTATATAGAAACTCTTTGTTATTGTAATAAAGAAAAAGTGAACAGCAAAAAATTCTTTGCTTCATCAGCCAGCGGTTTCGGGTTTCGGCGCCGTTGTGAGAGTGGCTAATCAAAACATATATATGTTTTTTTATATATATTATATTTGTTGCTGTTTTGAAGTTCATATTTTTTATTGATGCTTATTTACAGATTTTTGCTGTAATATGTTGGTGCTTTATTGAAATATGCAAGGTCTGCCATAAAAAACTATTGGGTGTTCGAGCATAAAAAAGCTCTCGGATTATCCTTATTGGTGTTTACTGTTTCATACAGCATAGGTCTTGCTTTTTTTCTTATAACAAATTTCTTCTTCATACCAAACCTTTTTACTGAATTGGCTGTGGCATTAATTCTTTTCCTTTTGGCATCTATTGTAGCAATCGGCGGATTTGTAAACGCACATATCAAAGTTTCAAGGCTAATGAATGCAAAAGAGCATAAAGCACACTCTCGTAATGTGGGCATCTTTGCGTTGCTGTTTTTCGTTGGTTTTATAATCTGCCTTTTACCAATCATATTATATTCGGAAATTTGGGAATTGCTCTTGCTTCTTACGATAGGAGGGGTATTGATGCTTTTGTTTGTTGCAATCTTTTTTGTGTTTGGCTATAAGTATTATGAACTTGCATTTGCTTCAATGCTTCTTTGGGCTGTTTTTGTGGCGAGTGAATTGCTTATAGCACCAATATTCTTTTCTAATAAACTTCTGTTCTATACGTTCTCCCTTCTTATCGCTTCAATAGCTATCTTGGCAGTAATCGGGATATCTGGAATCGTTCTTTTGCAGAGTTCGACAGATGAAATACTTAAAATATTGCCGGAGAGGAACGCGCTATTCCACAAAACTAAGAAGATCCACTTCTGAATCTATTTTCCTAAAATTCTTGAAAGCTATGGCCGGCAAACCAAAGATTTTGCTGTCGCCGTTGTCTATTACAAAAAATGGATAATTATTGTCAAATGTGTTTTTTATTTTTTTTAGTATTTTTGCCCTTTTCTTTAGCGTCCTAGCATCTGCTTTGAGGCTTACTTCATAATAATTTATCTTGCCCTTTGTCATCATGCTAAAAGGCATGCTTTTTGTTCTTATGGTTTCCAACTTTGCTTTGCCAAAAGTCTTTGTTCCACTGCTAATTATTTCACCAGCCCTTTTTTCCTTAAAGATAAATTCTTCGTTGAATACGTTTTCCAGCTTTTTCAAAACCGCCAAGGATGCATATGCATAATCCCTCTCGTATCTATATATTGTGCTTTTTGATACTCCGACAAGTTTAGCTATCTCCTCAGCAGACATATTGCTGAGTTTTCTTATGTTTCTGAATTTTGTTCCATCTATATGTATTTTTTCCCCAACTGATTTTGCGGCTATGGGCTGCTCTATCCAATCCATCTTACTTTCAAGCCCATCGACGGTTACGCACTCAATAAAAATTCTTTTATATGTGACATTTCTTTTCAGCACGCCATTCCTTGAAGTCTCACCCACCACAACCGGCTCAGCCTTAATGAACTGTGCGATCTTTTTCAACTCGCTAACCTGTGAATTCTCAAGGGCATCTATATTTTTTACTACCTTTATAACAAATTTTCTCTCCTTTTTTTCAGCCATAAAGTCTATGCATGACCTAATGCCCTCTATCTCTACGTATTGGTAGCCGTTCTTTTCAAGAACATCTTTCACTTCTTTGGTTATTTTTTCTTTTTCCACCATTATATTTGGAATTACACTTATAAATCCTTTTTTCATAATCTAAAACATGGATTCAAAGATAAGCGTGCCTGTGGCTGTTGCTGTGGGGCTTGGTGCAATAATCGGTGCGGGTATATTTGTTTTAAGCGGTACAGCTATAGCTATCGCTGGCGGATATGCTCTCCTTGCTTTTTTGTTCGTCGGTTTGATTGTCATTCTTGTTGCACTTGAAATGGGGGAACTGTCGTCACGTATGCCTAACGAGACTGGGGCTTCATACTCTTTCGTATTCAAGGCTTTCGGGAGTGAACTGGGCTTTATAACTGGCATACTGCTTTTTTTCAGCTATGCCTCAAGTATCTCCGTAATATCTCTCGGCTTCGGTTCTTATCTAAGCAGTATTCTTGATCTTTCGACCATTTTTAATATACCTTTTGCAATTATGCTTATATTTGTCCTTTCATTGCTTAATATTTTAGGAATAAAAAAGGCAGCAAAGGCAGATTCCTTTTTAGTAGTAATAAAAATTTCAATACTGGTGTTGTTTATTTTTGCCGCTTTACTAATCTCTTTTTCTCATCATATTTTTAGCGTCGAAAACTTTTCAAAACCTAATGGAAATATCTTGATTGCATTGTTCAGCGCTAGCGTGGCAATTTTCTTTGCTTACTCTGGTTTTCAAACAATCTCGACCTTCACTTCAAAAATAAAAGGTCGCAACGGTGTGGCAAAAGCGATACTGATAGCTACATTAGCAAGCCTTGTATTATATGTTTTTGTTGTTTTTGCCTTAATTTCTCTAGTTCCTGCATCTTCTTATAGAATAAATGCAGACCCTTTGTCTTTTGCGCTTTCAAAATCTGGTGCGCCAAATTGGCTTTTCATACTTGTTGACATAGGCGCACTCATAGCCACAACATCCGCAAGCATAGCTATGATATTGAGCTCGTCTAGGGTGCTTTACCAGATGGGCAAGGACAGGCTTCTCCCAAAGCTTTTTAGGGAATATAACAACAAAAGCGACGTTGCAATGAATGGTGTGATATTTTCTGCCACAGTCGGTGTAGTAATGCTTTTTTCTGGCAATATATATGTCATGGCGGCCATAAGCAATTTCGGGCTGATCTTTTCTTATCTTATGACAAGCTTTGCATTTCTGCATTTCAGAAAAAAAGGCTCACCTGCGAGCTTCATGGCCCCTTTTTACCCATATCTGCCAGTACTGTCTATATTTTTGCTATTTGTCCTTATGCTAGGCATGCCCAAGATATCTCTTATTATTGGTGTTATTATGATCATCCTGCTCATATTTGTCTATTATACGCTTAGAGAGCTTAAAGGGAAGAAGCCTGTCACTATTAGGCTTTTCGACTAAGTTTTTTTCTTCAAGCTTTTTCAGCAGTAATTTTTCAAATTCTTCCGCGTTAGATGCAAAATTTTTATCTATCTTTCTCAAGATGCTTGCAAAAAAAGAGTTATGCCTGGCTCCCCAGAAGACTTTCTCTTTTATTTCAAAATATCCATCATCAAGGATCAGATCTATAAACTTGAACCCATTTTTGCCACCACGTTTTGAATAATATACCTTCAAATCAAGGTTGTGATTCGCGATCTCTTCTTTAATTTCCTTGGTGTTTTTATTTGAAGTCACAATAACAAACTCAATGTCTTTTTCATATCTTTTAATTATATTGACAAGCCCATCGTCCAATGGTATGTTCTTTATTATTTTTTTAGCTTCACTCTGGCCAAGATCAAAAATATCACTGATGAGAAAGATTATATTTTCAATTATATTCTTTATATTATCATTAAAATTCCCTTTTCTTGGAAAAATCTCTTCGAACTTCTTCTCGAAAGTCTTTGCGAGAGTGCCATCAAAATCTATACCTATAACCAATTTGCCGTTTCGCATAAGTTTTCTTTTAAATATAATGCTTTAAAAGATTTGTATTAGGTATTATATTTGACGAACAAGGGATATGCATGGATGCAAAAGGATTTATACTTTCAGAAGTGCGCAATTACTATAAAAACGCTCTTGGCATCGCACCTAGCAGTATAGAAAAAAGGGAGTTTGCATATGGCGATTTTGAGCATAAAATCTTGCAAAGGCATCTTTCTTTCAAGAGCGAGAGTGAACTTAGAGCTTTTTTAATAGAAAAAGCACCGATGCATATGCATTATTCACCAGCCCTTTACAAATATCCAGACGCAAGGCCAATGGAGAACAAAGGTTTGATAGGCGCTGAGCTTACTTTTGACATAGATATAACAGATATGGATCTACCCTGCCAGAAGGTGCATGGCAAGGAATTGGTGTGTAATGACTGCCTCGGCGTAGCAAAGGATGAAGTTTTCAAACTCATCGAAGACTTTCTTATTCCAGATTTTGGCTTTAGAAAAGAGGAGATCGAGGTAAATTTTAGCGGAAATAGGGGTTATCATATTCACGTTATTTCTAAAGAAGCTCTGGCACTGAGCGCAGACGCAAGGAAAGAGATAGCAGATTATATTTCTGGCAAAAATCTTGATTTTTCTGAGATATTTCCCACTATGGGCCAAAGAGGCATGCTTATAGGGCCAAAACCGGAAGATCCTGGATGGGGTGGAAAGATCGCAAGAAATTTCATGAGATCTCTAGAAAGTGGGCCCGAAACTTTAATTATGCTTGGAATAGAAAGGGGAATTGCAAGAAATCTATATAAGAAGAGGGCTCTTGTTGAAATGGGTATTAAAAATGGAAACTGGGACATGGTTTACATAAAGAAAAAGAAGGATTTTTGGGAGAATATATTAAAAAAGCAGATAATAAAGCAGAGTGACCTTATAGACAGGAATGTAACAAGTTATACCACTCACACAATAAGGCTGCCAAACACGATACATGGGAGCACTGGCTTGCTTGCGAAGAAAGTGGCTTTGGTTGATCTTGAGCACTTCAATCCACTTAAAGATGCAATCATTTTCAAAAATGGCGAAGTAAGAGTTAAGATTGAAAGGTCGCCAGCTATAACAATGAATGGCGAAGTTTATGGGCCTTTTGAAAAAAGCGAACGATATTTGCCAGCTTATGTAGCTATTTACCTTTATCTAAAAGGTCTTACTCAATTCTTTGAAGCAAAGTCCGATTAATATTTTATATTAATGCAAAAGGTGTATGAAAAGCACACTACAATATTTTGTTATGGCAGGGAGTAGCTATCATACCAGCTGTTTGAAAATACTACA
>JBMFSM010000039.1:0-6096 GCA_049967555.1 Candidatus Micrarchaeia archaeon | reverse complement strand
GAACCTCTACCAATTTATTCCTTATGGTCGCCATATTCATGTTATTACCTTTTTCCCTACTATTTGCAGGGGTTTACCGTCGAAAGAGAGAAAGGAACCCCTGCTGTAGGGATTGTATTTAACGACGATAAAAAGATTTATAATTTGTCAGGATCCTATTTGTTTAATGTTTTTCTTATAAAATATTGAAAGGAAAGCCCTCTCAAAGAGCAGAAGGAAACACCAGACAGGCAGATACATCTCTCAAAGGAAGCCCACAACTTCAGTCTTAGGTAGTTTTCAAATAAGTATAAAAACCTTTTTTTTCAAATAGTATGGATTTGTATGGCCCAAAATAATACAAATACCGCGACGCAAAGTAATAGCACTTCAACACAAAGTAATGCAAGTGAATCTGACTTCACCTATATAATAATATATTTCTTTACATTCTTGACAGGAATAATATTTTACTTAATAAGCAAATCAGACAAAAAGAAGAAACAGCATTCAATTCAGGCGATAGTGCTTGGAGTAATTATGGTTATTCTAGGTTTAATTCCAGTAATTAGCATACTAAATATAGCAATTTGGATATATGGTTTATATATAGGTTATAAAGCATCTATAAATGAAGATGTAGACATGCCATATATAACAGATTTTGCAAAGAAATACGTGTAACAAAAATAAAAACTAAAAGATAGCATGCCAAGGAATATAGGAGCGGAGAAGACTTTCAAGTTTTTACTTTATTCGAGGGCTTTCAGAAGTGTAGCCCTCATATATATGGGTCTTGCATTCTCCCTATACCTTCATGCCTTGGGTTTAAACGTTATAAAAATAAGCTTCGTTGCAGGGGCAACTGTACTTTTCACAGTTTTTCTTGTGCTTTTCCTAGGGTATATTGGCGACAGGCGTGGCTTCAAATTTGAGCTTATCCTTTCCGAGCTAATATCCCTTCTCGGAGCTTCTATGATCGCACTATTTACTAATAAATATCTGATAATTTTCGGCATGATAATAGTTGGGCTTAGCAGCGGAGCCGGTGGCATGAGGGGTGCCTTTTCTCCAGGCACGAATGCGTATATAGCTAATAATTTTTCCGATGAGAAGGAAAGAATAAAGAGATATTCTTTGCTTTCTATGGTTGCAGCATTCTCGGCTATAGGCGGCAGCGTACTTTTCAGTGCTGTTTCATTGTTAGGTAGGTTTACAGGAACACTTCTTGCATACAAATATTTCTTCGCCTTCGCTTCCGCATTGCTTGCTGTCTCCCTAATCTTTCTAACGCTTCTTGTTGATGTTGAAAAACCAAAAAAGACAACAAAAGTGATGAAGAAAAAAAGCTTCAAGTATTCTATGCGCATAATTGCAATAAACTCGCTATCTGGAATAAGCATGGGCTTGTTCATGCCGCTCCTTCCTCTCTGGTTCGAGCTCTCTTACAAGGTTGGGTCATTTGAGATTGGCATAATGTTTCTTATTGTATATTTATTCACAGCGCTCGGCTCTTTTATCTCTTCTAGAATATACTCAAAGCTTAATCCACTTAGCACAGCCATATATACAAGGGTGCTCAGCGCTGTGCTGCTTATTGGGCTTGCAATTTCACCGTTTTTTGTGCTTGCGGCCTTTTTTTACATAGGAAGGTCTCTTATAATTGGGCTAGGGAGTCCAAGCAGAACAACCATAAGTATAAAAGGGGTAGACGCGGAAGACTACGGCACCGCTTCCAGCATGCAGGGAATAGCCTCAAGGCTTGCGCAGCTGAGCTCAGCATCAAGCGGCTACCTGATGGATATTTATCTACCTCTTCCTCTTTTCCTCGGGGCGATATTCCAATTTGCAAGCGGAGTCGGCTATAAAATTCTCCTCAAAAACTCAAAAGGCAAACCAAATACTCCCTGAAGCTTTGGTTCTCTGGTTTTTGATCAACTATTTTTGATAATTTTTGCCGCTCCTTTTTGAACAAAAACAAAGTAAAGTATTTAAACCCCCTATGCAAAACCATTTTGTGATATTATGGGAGTATACAACAAACGTGTAACACCTTCGATCCTTTCGGATATATATGAAGAAATAGGAAATGTTTTCGGAGGCAGGGAAATATGTGTAATAATAGGCGGCTGGGGAGTAAGAATGTACTCCAAGACTAGGGGCAATAAATTAACCGGAAACATAGATAATGATGCTGATCTTCTTATAGAGCTAAAAGAAATTTCAAAAGAAAGCATATTAAAAAATCTCGAGGGGTCTAAATTCTCCCTTTATGATAGGGAAATGTTTAACTTAGAAGATGGCTTCTGCAAACTGCTATATACACCAACAAAAGCTACTGTTGATGTATATTTCTACATAGATGGCGATGATAGTGGCAATGAGCTCCTTTCCGGTATACCTAAAGAATACATAGTCAAAAACGCAGTGGAAATGGATATGAAAAATGGAAAAAAGGCTTATGTTGCAGATCCAGCGAGCCTTATATATATGAAATACTACTCTTGTATGGGCTCTCCATCTCGTATTCAAGATATGGAAGATATATCAAACCTAATTTTTAACTTCTACAGAAGTTTTGAAAATTTTGAGCACCAGTCCTACGAAACATTGCATAAATATCTCAAAATTATTTATGGGTGGATGGGAAAAGATTATATCGAAGAGCAATATAAAATTATATTGAAGTCTATTGAATTAATTTACGACCAACAAATAAACGAGCAACAAAAAGAGTTAGGCAAATCCAAGAGGCCTTGAGTGTCTGCATATGCTTCTAACATGTGCTTTTTTCCAGTGCACATTTTTCGGTGCACAGTGCACAGGTGAAAATTAGGTCAATAATTGCAACCGCAGCTGCCCGCTTGCCAAAGACAATCTATAGCACTTAATTTTTATTTTCTTTTTTGTCCGCTTTTCAGAAAAGATATTCCTTATTGACATTCTCAGTTCCTTTCTTATTTATTCTGGAAACCTCTTCCTCTCCTATAAAATGTTTTATATTTTTCAATATATTTGGGTATTTTTCCTCGAATGCACTCTTCATTTTTTTAGCTATATTATAATATTCTGGATGTGCTTCTTTTGTCGATCTATTTTCCATTATGTATATGGCCTCGCCAAGCCCCATCTGCATATAAAACTTGGCTGAAGTGGCAAGAGGTAGAAGAAGTTTTGCCTCTTCTCCGAAGCCTATCTCTTCAAGCTTCTTTCTTGCAAGTGCTGCCTCTGAAATAGCCTTATTTATCTGCTCAAATTCGTCGCTTTCAATAAGTTGTTTTGGAAAGTAGCATATCCTATCATCTATTTCGTAGTTTTTCACCGTATCCCTATGTCTTTGCAAATCCCTCAGCGAGCCCATACTTATATCTATCTCAAAGAGGAGCGAGCCAACGCCAAATATTGTTTTGTTGAGCGCATCGTGCTTGCTTTTTCTGTGGGAGGTTGCCTCTCTAATGTAATCCAATATCTTTTCTCTTTCCACGCCTGAAATTTTTGATATGCTTTCTAGCATCTCCTCTTCGCTGCTACCGTATAATTTCACTACCTCCTTGTCATACCCCCTTACCTCGCTATCACAGTTGTAAAGGCTAAATTTTTTGACATTCCTATAATAAACTTCTTCAAATTCATCCGGAGAAAGATGCCTGGAAAAAGAAGGCATGTTGTCCTCTATTACATGTCTGAGCCCATCACCTACAATTCTGCTTACGTTATTCGGGCTCGCAAGCATCTTCTTTGTGAGCTTCTCAAAGTTTTTTGCATTTGTTGAAAAAAATACAACAGTCATTTTAGAGGCTGGCAGCAACGCCCGGGCAATATCCCTCGCATTCGGCTCTATAACATTATGTATATACTCCTTGTCCGGCTCTCGCCCGCTTTCCTTTGTGTATTCATTCACGAGCTTTTTTTCTATTGTCCCCATAGCAAGCACATACGCCTCATCGAGCCTTTCAATAGCTCCTCTATATATATTCAGAGCTTCGCCATTCGATGAAATGCTCTCTGGTATATAGTATTCGCTGAACCTGACATATCTGGTAGAGCGCTCCTGGGATGCTATAAATGCCTCATCCTGCATCTCCATAGCCTGCAGAATAGGCATTACAATAGCTATAAGAGCATGCGACTGCTCCATTATATTCGCATGGCCAAGCACATTTAAGATCTTGTCAAGCGCCTCTCTTGCTTTTTCGCTGCCGTCTTTTTCCAATATGCCCTTCAATTCCTCTGCGCCTGCCCCTCTCTCCAAAGCTTTCTTAGCCATATAGAGCCTGCTGCTTTCCTCGAGAATCATGTTGCTCTTCTGCTCAAGTTTTTCAAGCAAGCTTTCGTCACTCTTTGGATTTATCCTACTTGCATTTATTATATCCAAATAAGCCAAGCTTTCCGGATCTGGATCAAGCTTGTAAAAAACTATAGCTATCTTTCCTTTCTCATACAGCTTGTAGCCATCCTTGTTAAAAAGTTTAAACTCCATCAATACGATATTATATCTTCTCACTTATAAATCTTTTAGTCTTAGCAAACGCAGAAAATATATACCATCTTATCCTATTCCTTAAATACTCTATTTGATTTTCTTCCATGATACAACTAGTCTGTTAAATTTTATATTCCTTATTTTTCATTCAAAAGCAGCATTATAAAAGCGTCAATAAATCACGCAAATGCAAAAAAGGTTTGGAGGCAAAACTAAACAAATGTTTATAAACTATATTTTATAAATAATATAGATTTTATGAACACATTTAAGTCTGATAATACTACAGATAAAAATGCAAAATTTGTGAGCGAGATTGAAAAATCTGTAATACCAGAAATCGAAAAGATAATCGATAAGAAACTAAAAAAATGGCAGGAACGTGGTATAATTTTCTATTATATATCTTCCCCCATCGGCAACGACAGTGCATTCCTTGTTATAGAAAATCTTGACCCATCAAATGAAAATTCTTTCCCTACTGTCTATTTATCTTCTGAATTAATAAATAAAACTTTTTCAACAAAAATAACCGAAGGAAAAGGCGGCAATGAGTCAGTAACAACATTCTCTTCAATTAGTACAACAATAGAAAATTCTTTTAAATCGGCGTTTAAAGACAACTTAGTGGATGGATATAAAATAAGTTGGGTAAAGCAAAGAGGTTCAATTGTTTTTGAAACCAGCTTTTTTGGACAGGATAAAGAGATAGAGGGATCCTTTTCGGTACTAAAAATAAAGCACGTAAAACCAACTGTACCTTTAGAAAAAGTGCAATGATGCGGGCAGTTAAACAGTTCGCTGAATTATACACCGAATCAAATATCCTTTATCATCTCCCAACTTATAGGCTCGTTGAAGCCATATATAAATATACCTTTGCCGTTTGCTTTTATTATTTTTTCTGGCTCTATAGGTGAAAAGCTCCTTTTAATATAATCGCTATTTATATATCCCCTGCCTGCACCTATAATGTAGCCTTCATCTGTTTTTCTTATAATACCGTAAGCATATGGCACTACTGCTGTGCCTCCGATAATTATCGATTGCACCTCGATCTCTTTATTATAAACATTTAAAACAACAGAGAAGATGTCCTCGCGCTTAATCTGATATAAGCGGCTATTCTCTTTGTTGATCTCTTTGTATCTAATATAGAATCCTAATTCATATTTTTCAGCCTCATCATATTTGCTTGCCCTAAGTTGCAACATAAGTTTGCTTTTTTCCTCTTTTGCTTCTTTTTCCTCTCGTTTAATTATTGAAAGTATAACCTCTATATCTTTCTCTCCCTGAGTGAATTCTTCAACATCCCATTGCCCTGTAATCTTTTTAAGTCCCACATATTTATTGTTTAGGATAACATCAGACATTTTATCATCCTAACAAAATTCCATTGGTTATATTTATTCTTTATACTGCTATTCGGCAAATATCGAAATAGATATAATCATATAAAACGTTATCTGAAGATTTGCCCAAAATAAATCACTCAAACAAATCA
Organism: Candidatus Micrarchaeia archaeon; assembly: GCA_049967555.1. GTDB lineage: Archaea > Micrarchaeota > Micrarchaeia > Micrarchaeales > CABMGC01 > JAGDYD01. The sequence continues at coordinate 130 of JBMFSM010000039.1, read as the reverse complement.
ACAAATAGATTGAAAAGAAGCAAAACAAATTAAAACTTAAAAAATTCCCTCAACTTCATTGAGGGACTATTGCAACAGCCATTCCCATAAAGGAGTGAGCTTTATTTTTTTGCCGCTTTCTTCAATTTCT
>JBMFSM010000038.1:0-6590 GCA_049967555.1 Candidatus Micrarchaeia archaeon | reverse complement strand
TATAATATTATATATTTAGATATAATTAATAAATTTATGCATTCTGCATTCATCCCACGATTGAAATCGTGGGCTTTCTGCTAAGCATTCTGTAAGTTGACGCCCTTCATTCAGTGCCTTAAGCTGTTCTGCGAGAGCATAGTTAGATATAAGCCTACATTTTTCTGATATTCTGCAAAGTATCTTCTCTTGTGCGTTTAGTTTTATCCTTATACGCTCGGCAAGCTGCACTGTATATAATATGACACAAAATCGGACTCCAACGAAGTTGGGGAATTCTATCATGTATTGATAAAGAGAATAGAAACCTATTACGATTTATCGATAAAAGAATATTATAGTACCTTAAATAGATTGGACAACTTTGGTGCTGTTGCATGCAAAATAAGTAATATTAATATATTTAACTCTATAAATTATAAGAGGTTATTCAGTAAAATAAAGAAATTTTCTCATTTATAATTTTTATTGAGGTAATTTTATGGCAAATGTAAATGATGTAGATGCCAATGCGCTAATAAAGAAAACTGCTGAAAAGCTTAAAGAAGCAAAGATAAGTAAACCTAGTTATGTTGGTTTTGTTAAGAGCGGTGCTGGTAAAGATAGAGTACCACAGCAAAATGATTTTTGGTATATAAGATGTGCATCGCTACTTAGGCAAGTTTATTTGAATGGGCCTATTGGGATATCTAGGCTAAGGACAAGATACGGTTCAAGGAAAGAGCATTTGGTTAGAAGGCATCACCACTATAAAGCTGGTGGAAGTATGATAAAAGATGTGTTTGATGTTTTAGAGAAACTAGGATATGTAAAGAAAACCACTGCAGGAAGAGAGATAACAGAGGCAGGAAAATCTTTCTTAGATAAACTTAGCAATGAGATAGTTAAAGGTGGGAAAGTTGAGTAATGAAGAAAATGAGGACAAGGAATTGAGAAAGGCAGTATCTAAAAAACTGCGGGAACTCCAGATAGAACAGCAAAAAAGAGAAGTGGTGAGAAAATATTTAGAGCCAGCAGCATATGAAAGAATTATGAATGTAAGAGTTTCAAATTATGAGCTTTATGCTCAGCTACTTGATCTGATAATAAGTATGATACAAAGTAATAGATTGCAAGGAAGAATATCAGAAAAGCAGCTTGTGGATCTACTTACTAAACTTACAGTGAGGCCGGAGCCAAAGATAGAATTTAAACACAAATGAGGTGTTTGTATGAGTAAAAAAACACTTGAAAAGAAACTTAAGCTTGGAAAAAAGCTTAAGGAAAATAGGAGAATACCTGTATTAGCAATGCTTAGGACGCATAAGAGAATAGAGTACAATAAATTCCAGAGAGATTGGAAGCATAGGAAACTTAGGATAAAATAGGTGTTTGTATGGCTGTTATTACTATTAACCCAAGGAAAAAACTTATTAAGGCGCACAAGCCAAGGAGAAGGGGCATGATTATAGATTTTATAAGGGAAGAGGCTGCAAGGCACCTTAAAGGCGAGAAAGAAAATGTGAATATAGATACTGAACTTAACAAGGTTGCTCAATTTACGGCAAAACATATGAGAAAAATAAAGATAGAGATAGCGAAAGAGGGTGAAATTATAAGAGCAAAGCCGTATAAAGAACCCATAAATGCAAAAGCCGAAGCAACCAATAGTGAAAAAAGTGATAAAAAAGCACAGAAGAAAGCAAAAAGTGAAGTGAAAATATCATGAATGTTGCAAGACTTGCCATATATGGTAACAGCTATATTGGAATTTTTGGATTTGCAACAGATAAATTCTGCTTTATTGGAAATAATATACCAAAGAAAAAATTAGATATTATTTCTAAAACTTTAGGAGTTAATGCATTAACATTGTCCATTGATTCGTCACATCTTATTGGTATATATGTGGTGGCAAATACAAAAGGGGTTCTGCTTCCTAAAAATACGGAAGAAAAAGAATTGGCTCTGATAAAACACAGCTTGGGAAATGAAGCGGATGTCGAAATATTTGACACAAATTTGAATGCACTTAGAAATAATATTCTTGCAAATGACAAAATAGCAATAATAAATCCAGAATTTAATAAAAAGGAGGAAAAATTTATAGAAGACGTCCTCGATGTTGAAATTATTAGGACAAAAATAGGCGGTTTTTATACAGTAGGCGCAAATAATATATTGACAAACAAAGGTATTGCATTCAATAATAGGATAAGCAATGAAGAGAAGGAGAAGTTGGAAAAAATTCTTGGATATAGCGGTGAGCAATCAACAGCAAATATGGGTTCTCTAAATATAGGATTAAGCAGCATTGCAAATTCAAATGGCTTGCTGCTTGGCGAACTTACTACAGGATATGAACTCTCCAGAATTGCAAATTCTCTAAATTTATAAGTGTGGTAGTATGGAAGAAAAACAATATGAAGAAAGTATTAGACAACTTGAATATTTGCACAATATATACGTGCAAGAGTATAACAACATATTGAAGGAGCTATCAAATTACAATATGGTGTATGAGGCAACCAAAAGAAATAGAGATGTACTAGACAATTTAGGCATTATAGAAAATGGGAGCATTCTCCTTAACTTAGAAAGTGGAACATATATTAAGGCAAAAATTGGCGAAATAAAGGAAGTTATGGTGTATATAGGCTCAAATTACCTTGTTGAAAAAAATGTTGAAGAAGCAAAGGAATATTTAAAGATGGGACAGAAGAAGGAAGAAGAATTAATAGCTGAACTTCAGAAGCAAAAGGAAGAGATAGAAAGCAACCTTATTGATATAGAGTATGAATTAGGAAAATATGGTAATGAAAATGTTTGAAAGCCTTAAGAAAAAAATTTCTAGTTTTGTAAATACTTTCAAGCAGCAGGAAGAAAAAAAAGAGGAAGAAATCGAAAAAGAAGAAAAGATTGAAGAAAGCAAGGAAGATAAAATTGGCAATGAAAAGCCAAAAATAGAAAAGAGCAAACAGGAGGAGCAGAGCAAAGAGCAAAAAATAAAATCAACAGTTTCAAAAACAACAAAGATAAAAAGTATAATTTTTAAGAAAGTAAAAATAAAAGACGATGATGTCAATGAAATGCTCGAACAATTGAAACTTTCTCTTATTGAAAGCGATGTCAATTATGAGGTTGCTGAAAAATTCATAGAAAACCTTAGAAAACTCATTGTTGGCACAGAAGTAGATTCAAAAAATATAGAAAAAGAGATAAATGAAGCTATAAGGAAAGCCCTTAGAAATACACTGGCAAAAAGCATAAACATAGATATAACGAGCTTTGTACATGAGAAAAAGAAGGATGACGAACCAGTAGGAATACTTTTCATTGGACCAAATGGTGCTGGTAAGACAACAACAATAGCCAAGATAGCAAAAATGTTAAAAGATGCAGGAATAACGTGTACATTGTCAGCAAGTGATACATTTAGGGCAGCCGCAATTGAACAGTTGACAACGCATGCAGAAAAATTAGGTATACCTATAATAAAAGGCAAATATGGTTCGGATCCTGCAAGTATAGCGTATGACGCTATAGCTTATTCGAGGGCCCACAAGATAGATGCTGTGCTTATAGACACTGCAGGAAGGCAGGAAACCAACAAAAGCCTTTTGGAAGAAATAAAAAAGATGGTTAGGGTTACAAACCCACAGTTGAAGATATTTGTTGGTGAAAGTATTGCAGGAAATGCCTTGCTTGAGCAAGTGAAAGAATTTGACGAGGTTATAAAGCTTGATGGCGTCATACTGACAAAGCTAGATTGCGATGCAAAAGGCGGAAATACACTTTCTATATTAAGCGAAACAAATATACCAGTTCTATATTTTGGAATAGGGGAGGGCTATGACAAAATAATCCCGTATAATCCAGATGAAATAATAGAGAACATAGTGTAGATGATAAAGTTTAGCTCGAGTGGAATATGATGTTAGGACAAAAAAATTATGAGCAAACGTTTGCAGAACGCGGAAGATGCACAAAAAGCAATAAAATTAAAGCTTATTTACATATTATTAATATGATTTTATGAAAGAAAAAGAGCTTAAAATACTTGAAGGAGAGGTGTATGAACAGCTTAGAGGTATGCTAAATTCTGTACAGACAAAAGAAGACAAGAAAAAATATATAGAAGAAGTAGCAAAGAGTATAGAGCCAGCGCTTGAGATTGACGATCTTCAGAAGATAGTGGAGGATTCTGACAATTTTTACCCTATAAATGATTATATACGCGACCCGAATGTTGAAGATATTATGATAAATAATACACAGAATATATTCTTATATTTGACAAGCTCAGGGCAGACAAAAGCGCCAGAAGTTGTAAAAGACAAATTCGAGCTTGATCTTTTGGTTAAAAAGTTTAGAATGTATGCAACCACAGCAACAGCACATGAAAGAATATTTGATGTGCATCTGCCGAATGGTTCAAGAGTAAATATAGTCGATTCGCCACTGGGCGCCGATATCGCAATAAGAAATTTTAAGACACAGGCACTGAGTATAATAGACTTAATCAACAGAGGTGAACTGAATTACAAACTTGCAGCAAGGCTCTGGATTTATGTTGATGGATTAAAAATAAGACCGGCAAATATACTTATAGGAGGCATGCCAGCAAGTGGCAAGACAACATTGCTAAATGCGCTTTTTAGCTTTTTCAGACCAGAAGAAAGAATTATTACTATAGAAGAAACATACGAACTTAATACTACTACCCAAGAGAACTGCGTCAGATTAGAGACAGACCCGCAACTAAGTATGGAATCGCTAGTGAAAAATGCAATGAGAATGAGACCAGACAGAATAATAATTGGAGAAGTAAGGGGTGAAGAGGCAAAAGATATGATGACGGCCATGAATATAGGAAAAATTTCTATGGGCACAATCCATGCTAGCACTACTCGTGATATAGTCACAAGACTGCAGCACACACCAATGAATATAGATATGGAAATAATACCACTTATAGACGTCCTTATAGTAATTTCACAAGTTTTTGAAAATAAGGGTTTTGTTAGAAAGATAACAGCAATCTCAGAAATATCCGGTATAGAGACACAAGTTTTATTATCTGATTTATATACTTATGATTATAAAACACGCAAAAGCTCTGAGATATTACCAAGCGTAACTTATAGAGATACACTTTCCAGGCTCACAGGTTATCCACCTTCTGAGATAATAATAGAAGAAGAAAGGCGCGCAAAAATTTTAGAAAGACTTAATAAACTAGGCGTTACTGATTTGAAGAGCATAAATGAATTTGTAAAATCTTATTATGAAGACCCAGAAAGCGCGCTAAATAAAATAAATCTTAGAGATCTGGGAACGTTACCATGGTAATTCTTGCAATATTATTTTTTCTGCTTCTGGGGTATGTTATATTTTTAGAGATTCGTGGCAGAAATCTCATTAAGATTGTGCTGACATGCCTCTTTGTTTTGTTAGGCTTCATTATATTTAAATTTGAAAATGTTGATATATTTTTTTATCTTACAACCATTATTGTAGCAAATCTTTTCTTTTTGACATATGGTATAAAGAAGCATTTTTTGTTTGTTGCTCTTTTACTGATTTTGTTGCCTTTTGCTAATGGCATAGTATTTGCGCAGGGGATTTTCTTAGGAATTTTGCCTGGAGCTATGCTTATGAAAGGAAAAAACACAAAAGAGAATAAAAAGTTAGAGATGAAGAGAGATGGTGTTCATTTGGCTGTGGGGGTGGTAATATTGCTGCTAGCGTATACTTTTTCATTCTGGGGAATATTTTTCATTATTGCACTTATAATATTGGGGTTTGCATTGGGTAATTATATAAGGCTAGGAAAAAAACAGTCTTTCCTCTCAGAATTAGAAAGGGAATATACACCTTTTGGTTATGGAGCTATATGGCTAGCGCTTGGTATTCTTTTAACATTAGGGTTCCTTTTCCAAGCAGATTATGTATTTGCTGTGCTCAGCACCATCCTTATCGGAGATCCGATAGCCACAATAGTTGGAATAATATTCGGAAATAAAAAACTACCTTATAACAAAGAAAAAAGTATAGCAGGAACTGCCGCATTCTTTTTCTCTACGTTTCTAGTTAGTTATTTCTTTCTAGGTTATTTGGCTTTTGCCATCGCGCTTGCTGCAGCACTTGTAGAGAGTATTGACTGTAAAATAGATGATAATATTTTAATTCCGTTTTTCTTAGTGCTTATAATCTCTTTTTATTATTTTGTTTGAAAAATTGCAAGATACAAAGCACTTAACCCATAAATAGTGAAGGATCTCACCCATGATATTATGAGTCCCCAGCAAAGGCTACTGCTGAATTTGGTAGATCAAATTTAGTACAAACTTGTTATTAATGATATGAATTATGAAAGATATTTATTGTTTGCTTTAATATTAAATTTGATAGTATGAATAAAATAACAAGCAGGTTGAATCTTTTGAAAGAAGCTTCATCTTCAAAAGCCCAGTCCGCAATGGAATACCTCATGACCTATGGCTGGGCCATTCTTATAATTGCAGTCGTATTGGGCGCTTTGTTCCAGCTTGGTGTTTTCAACGCCAACAACTTCGCCCCTAAGGCGCCGCCGGGCGCATGCCAGGTCT
>JBMFSM010000037.1:0-6622 GCA_049967555.1 Candidatus Micrarchaeia archaeon | reverse complement strand
ATGCGGGGGGTGAGATTTGAACTCACGCAAGCTCTAAAGCTACAGGAATTTTGAATTTTTTCCTCAATCCTGCGCGTTTGACCATGCTCCGCCACCCCCGCTTATTTCAACGCCTTTTCAGTTGTCTTCAAATCACTTTCTATCATTTCTAATGCTTTATTTAAAATTTCCTTCGCAGGCATCTGACCAAAAGTTTCTATATAAAATTCAAAATTCTCATTACTTTTTTTCTCGTATGTTACCAATCCTGGCTGGAATTTTGCGCTTTTAGTGCCATTATTCATCACTGCCTTGCCATCTAACTTTATTCTTTGACCTTCAGCCAGCTTCATAATTGGTATGTCTTCTATTGCGACCTTCACTTTTTTGTCACTGCTTGTAAGGTCCTTTGAATATATTATACCCGGCCCTTCTGCATCAAGGCTAAACAATATCTCGTCCTTCTCGTCATAGCCTTCTGGCGTGAGGATAGGTATAAGCCCTATTCTATGTGCTATATATTCGTCAAACATAGCACTTGTGTTTATATAAAATGTCACGCTATCTATCGCAAATGTCTTGACTCTACTTATTATAGTTCTTCTAAGCATATTTACAAAGTCTGTACTGGCACCGCTGATAGTAAACCTTAAAATCCCTGGTGAATTTTCTAAAAACTCTATTTTCATTTTCTCATCTGCAAAGAATTGAGAGAAAGCCTTATCAAGTGCTTATTATAGCTATATTAATATATTTATTTCTTTCTTTGTTTCATCGAGCCTGCCGGATCCTAAAAATCTACCGTTTTTCCTTAGCCATCTTGCCCGTTCTTTATATTCTGGACAAGCGCTTTCTACGAGTTTCCAGAACCTTTCTGAGTGGTTTGGTTCTTTTAAATGCGCGAGTTCATGTATTATAAGATAATCTAGTATGCTCTCTGGAGCCATAAGCATTAGAAAATTGATGTTTATAATCTTTGTGTGAGAATTGCAACTTCCCCATCTATTCATTGCATACTTTAATTTCACCTTTTTTACTTCAAAACCAAAATATTTCTTATTTATTTCGAGCACCCTTTCTTTAACCTCTGCAAGCTTAGCTTTTGATGTAAGTTTAAGCATTATCTTAAGTTCTTTTTTTTTATCTTCATTTGGCAGCTTTATAACAAATTCATTACCTAAAATCTTCCCCCGTGCCTTTTCGCCCCCCTCTTCTATCCTAACAACATATTTCTCCCCTAGCAAGTTTATTTCCTGCCCGTCATAAAATTTTGGATACCTTAACATGCCCCAATACGGATCCTTTACCAGCTTTTTTTGAATTTTTATTTTAAGACTTTCTATAATTTTTGCTTTTTCATATTCTAGATAGCGTTTTGGCACTTTTATTATAACTTTCTCATCCTCGACTTTTGCTTTTGCTATATTTGAATCTACAGATATGTATTCTATTTCATATATCCTCCCATTTGCCTCTAACACATCTTCCATATCTATTTTTTTATAAAAAAGAATATAAAAGCAAGCAAGTAATAATTATAGAATACTTGGCGATAAACGGTGTCGTTAAATGAAATTGCTTATACTATCTGACATACATTATCCTTTTGCATCAATGGCGGATATAACTGCCATAATAAAAAAAGAAAAGCCAGACAATCTTCTGTTGCTTGGGGATAACATTGAGCTTGAAAAATTTAGTGATAAAAAGCGTGTATACAAACATTTCCTTTCTAGGCTCAGTAAAGTGTTTCCAATGGAAAAATCAATCATAATGCTTGGTGATAATGATTATACTTATTTTGGTGGGGATGAAGTTATAAAAATACTAGATAGTTTTCCCTTAATGAATAAGGGCAAGTATTTTGTCTTCAAGCTTGGAAATATGGTATTTTTTCATGGCAACTTAGAAAAAAGCACTGTTATGGAAAAAGTAGGTTACCACTTTGTAAGACATGTAAGCAAAATAAACATCAACATCGCGCCATTCATCCTATCAACAATAATCAGATTTTATTTTGGCTTGCCAAGACAAAATTATCTTTTTATTGGTCATCTTCATTATCTTGGCAAGATTTGGAAAAACGTCTTCTGTGGTGTGCTTAATAAAAAATCAGAAATATTCGAAAATTCTTCAGGATATGTCACTGTAAAGCATAGGGGTTTCGATGTTGAAGAAATAAAACTACATCATCTGTAAGGCACCAGAGTATGCCTGTGTGCAACTGTGGGAAACCTTCGCACAAATCACCCTATGATATTTCCAACAATTGTGACTTTTTCACTATAAAATAATACTGTCGACGAGCAGTTAAAAAGATCTATATAGGTTCTGTGTGCTTTACTGAAAAATTTCAAGAACCTCCCGAGTGTCTGCTTATCGCTTTCTGTTCAATGCGCCCGAAGCAGGGATCGGACCTGCGACCTACTGGTTAACAGCCAGTCGCTCTACCACTGAGCTATTCGGGCATATTAAGGAGATAATCAAACTATAATTATAAATCTATCTTTATAAAGACATATCTAAAGTATAAAAAGCTTGCAAAACTGATTTAGTACAAACAAGCATTTATATAATAATTTCTAAATTTCTTTTGGTAATATAAGTAAGAAAATTTACAAGCATAGTCAAGTATAATGCTTATCCCTCTTTAAAAAAAGGAAATGGTTCAGCAAGATTGATTATTTTTATATAAAGATATGAATGTTCGCCAAATTCGTTTGTGAACTCTGTGGTATTATCTTGGTAGTTATACCTTATAAAAGCGCTTTCATTATAATTCGCAAGCTCTGTGTAATAAAAAATTTTCTTTGAATTCATAAGTTCTTCAAGCACACTAAATGCACCTGCAAAAATTTTACCTCCTTTTTCAAAAATATATATTTTCTCTATCTCCTCATTTTCTACCCCCTTTTTTATAATGCTTTTTATTAAGCTATCTTTATCTTCAACGTTGATGGTTATCGCATCAATTTTTTTAGCTTCACCAAACGGCAGCATTTTTATAGGCAAAATATTTATATAATTTATACCAGGCTGTCTTATCTGGCTTTTTGTGCAATCAATTTTTTCTCCTTCTCCATTTGCCATATATTCTATCTCCATACCTTCACATGAATTTGTAGCATAATAAACAATACTTATATCTTCAAAATCTTCACCTAAAAGGCACAAAACACCTTTGCTGTTTTTCTTTACAGCAAGAAGCTCCTTCTGATTTGTGCCAAAATCGCATGCGCCTCTAATCACATCAAGATCTTTTTTTGTTTTTATCCAAAGAAGCTTCTTATCGACTTTCACTTTTTTCGACATATTTCCACCCTTATTTAATTCACCTATCTCCACACCTTATAGATTAGATAGCAAACAATTTATAAACCAAATTTATAAATCAAGCCTATTTTATATAATTGTAAATTTCCCTAAGAAATAGCATCACGGCGTAAGCTGGCTCATAGACTATTGGTGACAAAACAACACCTTCATTTATTGAGCTATAATCGTTTGATATGCTTGCAACACCTATAAGCTGAATTTTGTATTCTTTCTGTATCAAAGAGCTGGTAGCTGAACCTACACTGAGATTGAAATCATATACGCCTGGCTCATTTACAAAAACTGGATAAATAAATCTACTTGTCTTTCCATGGAGTGCTATTACTGTATCTGATATATTCCATGCTGGCAAACCGTATGCATTTATAACAAACGGATCATCTGATATACCTGTATTGTTTATTGTAACAAGCAAGTTTATGGGTTGTCCAATACCTGTCTCTGCAATTTTAGGTGAAACACTTAAGACAAATACATCTGGAGTTACATTAATGTAAGCATAAAAAGTAAGATTTCCAAGTTTTGAATAATTCTGTATATTTACCGCCCGTAGGGCAATTTTATATATGCCATAAGATGAATTCGGTGCAACTGTTATTTTAATTTTCATAGGATTCTCATAAAGTGGAGAAGGTTGTGCATACCAACCAGAAGGTAGTTTGACAGCTTCTAAAGTGTCCCAACCTATATTCACATAGAATCCCGAGGTATTTGTTGTAGATGGTGAAGCAAGCACATAAAAACTTTCACCAGGCCCTATTTTACCAAGGAATATGCTTCCGTTATTATACAAGGTTCCATTTACAGGACCCTCAACACCAAGGTACATTGCTTTTGAAATAAAAGGTAAAATCAAGATCGCAAATACGAACGCAACATATACAAAGCGCATATTCCCACTAATATATATAAATTATTAAAATTTAAAAGAATTCCCCCAACCTCTGAAGCCAGCATACCAAATAAACTTCATATAAAATGTTCAGAGAATCGCCAAGACACAGGCTACGATATTTGCCTTTTTGAGTGCGGTGTGCAGCAACTGAAGTGTAGGTTCGAGAGTGAAAATACGTTGCAAAACTGCATCGGAGGGGCTAGATATCTCAGAGCAACTATGCCCTGTGGTCTCCAGTGACACTGAGATCTTTAGGTTGCAGAGGAGATAATCTATTTTATCAATCCCTTCCAATGGAGGCAATTACAGCATCAATACTTTTCTTAAGTTCTTTTTGGCTTGCTGTATTTGATATAACGAAGTCTGCACTTTTTATCGCACTCATCATGCCATACTTTTTTTCTTTCTCTTCTCTATAATTAAATTCATCTATTGTATATATATCGTCTGTTCTTCCCCTTTCTTTTAATCGTTTATACCTTAATCTTTTTGGAGCAGTAAGTGCAATTACATAAAAATTACCTAAATTTTTCTTAAAATAATCTATCTCTATTCTGCTGCGTACACCAACTATCACTATATTCTTATTTTTACCTTTTATCCTATTTATAGTAAGCTTAGCCACTATCTCTTTTCCAAATTTTTTTCTAAGATAAAGAGCATAATCCCTTATATTTTTGTTTGTTATCTCAATTCCTTCTGTTTTCATTTTTTCTCTTACAAAGTCTCCCATTTCTACAGCTTCAAAACCCTTTTCAATCAAATAATTTGCAGCTAAGCTCTTTCCAGAGCCCGGCATGCCGGTTATACATATTATCATAGAATCAATGCACGGTGCTGCCTTCACTCACATTTTTATCAGGAACTAGAAGTGAAACTGTACCATTTTCATCCTCGGTAGCAAGTAACATTCCATTTGAAATTTCTCCAGCAATTTCTTTCGGTTCAAGATTTGATACAATTGCCACTCTTTTTCCGATTAATTCTTCTTTTTCATAGTATTTTGCGATGCCTGCTATTATCTGCCTAATGCCAAGCTCTTTTCCCAAATCAACCTTTATTTTATACATCGGCTTCTTCGCCTTTTCATGCAGTTCTGCTTCTAAGATTTTTCCTATTCTTATATCTATTTTGTTGAATTCTTCTATTGTAGCCATTTCAGCACCTATATTTTAGCAAAAGGTAAATAAATAAAACATTATATAGGATTATGAGACTTTTTACTGCAATAGAGGTTCCTAAGCCTATAAAAGAAAAGATTTTAAGCAAAAGCTCTGAATTAAATGTACCTGGCATATCTTGCGTAAGTGAAGAATCATTGCACATAACACTGCATTTCTTCGGAGAGAAATCAGAAACTGAAAAAGACAAAATCGTCTCGCTGCTAAATAATGTAAAATGGTTTCCATTTAAAATAAATGTATCTGGAATAAGCACTTTCAATCCTAAATTCCTAAGGGTAATATTTGTGGGTATAAGTGAGGGGAAGGGTAAGCTCATTTCTCTGTTTGAAAAGCTTTCTGTCGAGCTTGAAAATGAAGGCATATCATTTGAAAAAGAAAAATATGTGCCTCATATAACTATTGCAAGAGTAAAACATGCAGACAAACATTCGCTCTTTTACTTTATGGAAAAAAACAAAGATTATGAATTTGGTTCTTTTGAAATGAATCGCTTTTATCTTATAAAAAGCACATTGACAAGCAATGGTCCTTTATATGAAAAATTATTTGAGTTTAAGCGTGATGGCGCCTTTTAGAAAATTCTCAAAATTCTGATTATTTATAAGTTCTCCTGGCTTATATATTCTGTTTTCCAGCAATACATCATATGAGAGGCCAGTCTTAAGATCTATGGCAATGTGTCTTGTTTCGTTTCCAAAAAGATCAACTTCAACAAGTTCGCCTTTATTTTTGCTTAGCTTAATTAACATACTTATAATTTCTCTATAATCATTTTGATTGCTTTGCATTCCTATAAATCTTATTTCTACATTTTTTTCCTTAATATTATTTAAAGCCTTGGCAAGATATGCCTCTTCTTTTTTCGAGAGGGGTAGTGCTATTCTTGTAAATACCCCGTTGCCTGTGCTTACTCCATAAACAGAAACAAAAATATCAAACGTAAGATTATATGCAAGAATATATCTTATCTTATTCGGATTTTTCCACAAAATAACATCTCCCTGATTTACCTCTTTCGATATGCTTACAATAGATTTCAATGAGGTGTGTGCCCTGAAGTTTGGCAGATAAGTTGATTTTCTCATACCTAACATAATCCTTTCTCCTGAAAACTTTTCAGAAATGCTGGCTGATTCAACATACTTGAAGAAATTCATCAAATCCCTCTGAGGATGCAAAGTCCTATAATACAATATGACATCAATGTATAAAAACAATGATTTTACAG
>JBMFSM010000036.1:0-6735 GCA_049967555.1 Candidatus Micrarchaeia archaeon | reverse complement strand
AAGTATACAAACACATAGTGAAGAGGTCTTTAACCAATGCATTTCTGAAAGCCCAATCTGCTATGGAGTATTTGATGACCTATGGCTGGGCCATTCTCATTATTGCAGTAGTGCTCGCTGCGCTGTTCCAGCTCGGCGTTTTCAACGCCAACAACTTCGCCCCTAAGGCGCCTCCAGGCTCATGCCAAGTCTTCAGACCGAACGGCCCAAAGACAACTTTCGATATAAATCTTGAAGGTGTATGCAATAACGAGCTACCACAATATGTAATGCAATCTACAAAACAAAATGCTTATATATATGTGATAGAACCTGGACTTGTATTACAAAATGGGGGTAATGCAACACTGACTGCTTGGTTATATGCAAACAATCCTAACAGCGGTGGTTGGCGTGTAGAACTCAATGCCTATCCACAGTGGCCTTCTCTTGCATTTAATTTCAATTATTACAACAATTCTTATAATGACGTATCTGTATGGACTGCAAATACTGTTTGGAATAATGCCAATATTATTAGTGTCCTTATCCCTTTGCACACTTGGGTTCAGCTTGTCGAATGGGTAAATCAGTCATCTAATACCTTTGGTGTGTATCTGAATGGGGTGCCAGCAAACTCTATGAGTTTTCAAGGTACGGAAAAAGGTATAAACTATATTCAAATTTCCCCTGGAAGTGCTGTTGGCGATGAAATTGCAAACGTCCAAATCTACAACACCTCCCTCTCAGCAAGCGAAATTAAGGCCTTATATCAAGAAGGCATAGGCGGAGCTCCAATAAACCTGCAGCACTTGGTTGCATGGTATCCACTCAACGGCGATACTAATGACTATAGTGGAGATTATAACAGCAACGGAGAAGTAATTAACAATGTCACATTTACAAGCAATTGGTGGAACAGTTATACCCCACCATGATATCTATTTTTGCATTGTTAATATTTATTTATTGCTATTTTATGTCGTGTTTGCCAAGTGTGATATAATTTATTATATTTTTGGCGATTGATACAACACCATAATACATATAAACGCAAAAGTATAAATAAATATGAACGTAATGAAAACGGCATATAAATATAATATGTTCTTTATATCTTTCAAAAAGCAGAAAGGAATATTGTGCAGGTAGATGCTTCTTGAAAATATAGCAGAAAGCCCGCGATTTCAATTGCGGAATGAACGTGTAAACAGATGATATATAAATTATTCAAGCCGCTCTAGAAACTCACAATTTTAGCCGCGGAATATTGCAATTCAGTATATATTTCAAACAAAAAGCGTGGGTTTATGAAAAGTTTTGGAAAATTGTTATTTAAGGAAAAACAGGTAAAAGCTTTCCTGACACTAGCCAACAATTCGCAAGAATGGAATCTTTCTACTCTTGCAAAGGCTTCTGGCGCTACTTACGTGCATATAAGTTTATTTATAAATGCCTGTGAGAATGCCGGTCTTGTTGAAAGTACAAAACACGGAAAAATAAAAGCATTAAAACTCACACAGAAGGGGGTAGAGCTGGCGGGTCACCTATCGAACATAGTAAATTATTTTGAGAAAATAGAAAAAGAAAGATTGGAAACTAAGCCCATGGCCGGTGCTCCTGCAAATTAGGCAGTTAATATTATATAATGCCTTTTTTGTGTGGATTCAGTTTATAGCCGTACAAAATGCTCAAGCAAACGCTATTATAATGTTATCTTTACATTTATCTTTTTTCCATAATTGCTCAGGAAAAGCTCCTCAACCTCTTTCTTCTTTTTGCTTATCTTTTCCTTAATTTCAAGCAAGCTTTTTTTCTTCTCTTCTTCATTTTTTTCCTCACTTTTAAGCTTAGATAATGCCTCCTTTTTCTCAAAAATTTTATTAGCAATCTCCTTTTCGCTTTCTTTCTCAATGCTTATCTCATGCTTTAGCTTATTGAGGCTTCTGAGCTCGGCAATTATGTCATATTTTGACAGATTGTTAATATCTTCTTTGCTAACGCCATCGATATTGTCATTCGCCACATAGTTCTTAAGTTCGCCAAGGAGATTTATAAATTCGTTATAATTATGCTCTATGTCTATTTTGTCTGGGTCTTCAATGAATATGTGCAAGTTCTTGTTTAAAGAATGGTCAAATTTTTTTGAGGCTCTATAAAATGGGGCAAGCTGAGATTTGATGCTGCTTTTCAGATTTGTTTCTTTTTTGTCGAGTTCAGAGAGCTTCTTCTTTATTTCTGACAATCTATGCTCGAGGCTTTTTATCTCATCCTCAATAGGTTCTGGTGGGTGGTACTTACCAGCATTTATACTGCTTGCCTCTTTAACAAAGTCTAAAAGGTGCTTTACCTCATCTCTTGTTTTGCTGTAAGAATTGAAATAATTATTATATCTGTCAAGCTCTTTGCCAAGCTTAGATGCGCTAGCCTCTATTTTTGAGAAATTTTCTTTTATTTGCTTTAGGCTGCCCGAATAAGCAAAGAACACAGTCCTGAAGCTTGCGTTTGTTCTCTTCACTTTTTCTATTTCTTTTTTTAGCTCATCCAGAAATGCAAGGTATTTTTCATATGGTGTGCCATTCTCCTGAAGGTCAACAACATGCATGCACAGCATCAGCGCATTGGCATAGCTAGTTTTTCCGCTTTTTATAGAACTAAGGTCAGAAATGTAAAGATCCTCACTGTCTGGCTCAGCAGTGCTAGATTTGAATTTTTCTATAGATGCATTAAAGCTTCTTATACTTGAATCTACTTCAGTTTTTATCGAATTGGCGCGTGATAAAAATGCTGAAATTTTGTTTTCAAAAAGTTCAACTAACAATTTGTCAAGGTTGTCTATATCTATTTCTAAGATGCTGTTCTTGAAAAACATAATTAGTATTTCTTTTTCTATATTTTTATCTTTTTCTATAAAATATCCATCCAGCTTATTCAAATCTTTATTCCTTGAGTCTTTGAGTATAAATTAGCAATAACTTTATCATATTCTGCGACATAGCAAAAGTTAAATAATTTTATATAATCAAATATTCTTGTGGTTAGCATGAAAATATTCAATCTTTTCGGAAAGAAAGATGTTTCAGAAGAACTTTCGAAGCAGGCACCCTATCGCATAAATACAGAACTTGTGCCTTACAAACTTTATGCAAATAGAAAAAGCTCGGTAATGATGCTTATAAAAATAAAGAATATGACAAGCGAACCACTATTGAGTTCGATTGTAATTGAATTGCCAAAGGGGATAAGCCTTGACGAAACAGGTTTGTCAAAAGACAAAGAAGTAAGGCTTGGTGAGATCGCATCAAACGAGGAAAAAGAAGCCCGGATAGATATATATAGTAATTCAGGCACTGAAAAGGGTGAATATACCATTGCGCTTACAGCATTTGCACATTATCGTGACTATGGGCATGTTCTCAATGCCATGAAAAAACGCTCAGTTGTAGAGGTTGTATAAACTGCCCGCATCTAAAATGTGCAGACCTCATCGTTTGGGTTGGTGAAACATATATATTTTTTCATTCCATACCAAACATATTCTATCAATTGAAAAGCCCATAACTTGTGGCATATTAATGTGGTTGAAGATATGGATGAATTTGACGGATTTATAGATGATATAAGAAATCTTGGTGGAATTGCCTTCATAAAACTTAATACATCAAACGGCTATAAACAAGTAACAATAAACAAGAAGAGCACTGGCAAGGAAATATTAAGCACACTTGAGAAGCTCACAAGGCAATCATGCATACGCGTCTTCGGAAGCGAGAGGCAAGATCCCACAACACCCGGAAGGATGGAAATAATACCATCTTCTATTGAAATAATAAGTATAGCGAAGGAGCCACTGCCATTGGATCCTTCTGGCAAGACACCTGCGCTTCTTGGCACGAGATTGGATTGGAGATCTCTCGATTTGAGAAATCAAAGGAATAAGGACATATTCAAAGTAGAATCGAAGCTTATCGAGGGCATGTCCGACTATTTCAGAAAAAATGGTTTTATACAAGTTTTTACACCTAGCCTTATGGGTGTTCCTGCTGAGAGCGGATCTGAAGTATTTCCTGTATCCTACTATGATAAGACTGCATATTTAAGGCAGGACCCTCAGCTTCATCGTGAGTTTTCGATACTTGGTGGCATAAATAAGCT
This sequence comes from Candidatus Micrarchaeia archaeon, assembly GCA_049967555.1. Taxonomy (GTDB): domain Archaea; phylum Micrarchaeota; class Micrarchaeia; order Micrarchaeales; family CABMGC01; genus JAGDYD01. Next base: position 2,601 of record JBMFSM010000036.1, on the reverse strand, counting down.
TTTTGAGGTAGGGCCAAGTTGGCGTGCCGAGGTGAGCCATACGATAAGGCATCTTAGTGAGCACAGGACCTGTGCTGCTGAGGTTGGTTTTATAAAAGACGAGAAAGAGATAATAAAGCTTGAAAACGAGGTAATAAAACATGCCTTTGAATTTGTAAAGGATGCATGTAAGGCGGAGCTTGAAAGATTTGGCATTATCCTTAAAGCACCACCCGAAGAGCCCGTCATATTGGAATTTCCAGAAGTTTATGACATCTTGGAAAGCATGGGTAAAAAAATCAAGAGAGGCGAGGACTATGATAAAGCCGGGGAAGACCTGCTCGGAAAATATGTAAAGGAAAAATACAAAACCGACTTCTTTTTTGTAAATAGATTTCCTTTTGCAGTTAAGCCTTTTTATGTAATGAGATTTGATGAAGAGCCACAATGGGCAAGGAGTGTCGATTTTATCTATAAAGGGATGGAAATGAGCTCTGGGGGCCAAAGGGAGCATAGGTACAGCAAGTTGATTGAGCAGATAAAAGAAAAAAATCTAAGCCTTTCTAATCTCGAATGGTTTGTAAAGTTCTTTGAATATGGTGCGCCCACCATGGGTGGATTTTCTATAGGTATAGAGAGAGTTGTAATGGAGATGCTGAATCTAGAAAATATAAGAGAAGCCACACTCTTTCCTAGGGATTCAGAAAGGCTTCTCCCTTAATATACAGTTCTATCCGCCAATCTGCAAGTTTTATCATAAAGCGGAAATTGGATTGCTTCATACTTATTGTTATATATAATATTTGCAGTTAAAAAATTAGCTAACTTGTATCAAAGCTTTATTTCCCTATAAAAACACACAATGGAAAAAGACACAGTGGCAAAAAATATATAATAAAATTAGGACAGGGGCGAAAACAACCCCTGTCTAAAAACTATTTGTTTTTAACTTGCTGTAACATTTGCAGAGCTTCTTGCACCCTCCTCTCCCATTACCACAACTTTATAGTTGTCTCCAGGTATTATTACTATTGTTATGTGGCCATTTGCAAAGCTTATTGGTCCATTGAATGAAAGTACTGCATTGCTATGTGCTTGCACTATATCTCCTTCTTCAAATTCAGAAGATATGTTTGCGTTTGGCACTGCAATCTTTTCCTCAAAAGGAAGCATTAGTGTTCCATTCTGTCCTACAAAGAAGTCCATAACTCTGAAGTGCTCCGCGTTAATTGAAACATTTATCAGGTCTTCTTCGTTGCTTAAGCCGAAGCTGTTTGCAATAGCATTAAATGCAGGATTGCTTTCCGCTTTTGCCAAGAAATCGTGCAATTCTCCTTCACTAATATTGAGACTATGTATCTTTCTCAATAGTTTTGTAAAGTTCGCCTTATTCATGTTTGTGGCATTTATAGTTATATTGAATAACTGCGAAATATTTGCTATTTCGCTCTCATTCATGTTTCCCAAGCTGTTTAGTGCGTTATTTATAACACTGCTATTTATTACGCCGCTATTGCCCATCGTCTTGTTTATAATACCACTTATTGTACTGCTGTTTATGCCGCTGCTAATTGTACTATTTAAAATAGCGTTTGCACCTAATCCACCTGCTGCTATGCTTGCGCCACCGCCAAAACCTGGTGGATCTTGTTCTTGTACATTGCTATTATAATTTTCATTTTCGCCTATGTATATCTTGCCGTCTCTTACTTTCATTCTGCCGTATATTCCAGCGTTTACATTTATGCTCTCATTTCCAAAGAGCAGCACATGCTTAATCTTTACGCTTTGATTACCGTTATTTAATATATCAATTGAGAAATGTGTGCTGTTGCCTACTTCTGAGAGCGTTACGCTTGAAATGCTTATATTAGGTCTCAATAGTCTAAGCTCGCGCGTTACATTCTTATTAAGTGCTGTCTTTGTACCTATAACTGTAGAGGAGCTTCCGCCAACAACTATCGCCCTAAGCGAAGGCACGAGTACGAATGTTGTAGAAGTGTTTGTATATATCGTTGCTATTACTGGGGTCATATCTATAACTGCGCTTGAAGTTCCATTTACTTTATTTGCATTTGTAATATGCACGCTGATCTGGTTGTTTGGCACTGTAACATTATATACAACATTGTTTATTGTTATTGTTGCGTTTGTTATAGTAAATTTCACCTCGTCAACTGTTGCGTTTGCTGGTATGTATGCCCTGCCTATTACCTGGCTCATATTTACTAACGATAAAAGATTTATTGTACCGCTTCCCTCAGCGCTGATCCAACTGCCTGAACCATTTCCAAAAACTAAGTGGGTATTAATAGATGAATATCCAATAGTTAGAGATTGCGTTCCATTTGGTACTTCTGGAGGATCTGTAAGTTGGAAAGTCAGCACGCTCATATTCCTAGCCGCTGACGTGGTTATTGGAGGTACGCTCGAAAATTTATTCATATACGCTACTATACCTACAACAAGCAATATGATTATAATCCCGGCTGCAATTTCAACCTTGTTCACATTACCACCTAATTTATTACTACATACAATCTTTTATTTCTTACCTTTTTGTTTGTTTATAGGATCCTGACATTTACATTTATTCACCTCGTCAAACGCGAAACAGTCACA
>JBMFSM010000035.1:0-6802 GCA_049967555.1 Candidatus Micrarchaeia archaeon | reverse complement strand
AGGATGTCAGTCGCAAGAGTTAAATATTTTGTGCTATTTAAATTGTCTACTTAAAACTAATTATCTGGTGCCAAAAATGGGAATGGTTAAATATGTGAAAGAAACCTTTAGGCAAGAATATGCCGAGCGCAGCTCTATACTCAGAGAACGAATATCTACATGGAGAAAGGCTGGTGGCGTTGTGAGAGTGACAAGGCCCACAAACCCAGTACGTGCTAGAGAACTCGGATATAAGGCAAAACAAGGTGTCATAGTAGCTAGGGTAAAAATAAGAAAAGGTCTTAGAAAAAGAGAGAAGCCCATGGGTGGCAGAAAGCCTTCAAAGAATGCACGATTTTATGCTTATAGAAAGTCACATCAATCTATGGCTGAAGAAAGAGCCAATAGGAAATTCTCAAATACTGAAGTGTTGAATTCATATTATGTCGGAGAGGACGGAAATTATTCATTTTATGAGGTAATTCTTATTGATAGATCAAATCCATCAATTTTGAACGATAGAATATATTCAAAAATCTTGCAACAAAAAGGGCGCGTATATAAGGGGTTGACGAGTTCTGGAAGAAAGCACCGCGGTCTGCTTCACAAAGGTTTTGGTACAAATAAGAGTAGGCCAAGTGTAAGATCAAACATCAGAGGATATCAATGAAGGTGAGGCTTGTTGCAAAAGGAATTGTGCAAGGCGTTGGTTACAGGAATTTTGTGAAGGAAGCTGCAATTAAAAATTTTATAAAAGGCTCTGTAAGCAATTTGCATAATGGCACTGTAGAAATATTCGCGGAGGGAGAAGAAAAAAGAATGGAAGAATTTATCACTGAAATTAGGTTTGCCGAAGGAAGCATGGCCACAGTTGAAGAACTTAAAATATACAAAGAAGGCGAAAAAGGTTTTAACTGGCCATTCATAAATAAAAATAATTTTACTATAATATGATAATATGAAAGCCTTACTTATAATTGATGTTGGAAAAGATGCAAAAAACTTTATTAAAATAATGGATAAGTCAGAGGAATACAAAAGAAGCAGAACAAACATAAATGAAAAAGGCGGCAAGATAAGTATAGAGGTCGAGTCAAGCGATGCAGTTGCTATGCTTGCATCGTTGAACAGTGTGCTGAAACAGCTCAGAGTAATAAGTGGAGTAGCCAACACTATAGATAGCTTCCACTAAAAACAGCATAGCGATAATAATATAAATGTAATCAAATATAATCTCATAAGTCTTCCTCCTAAATTTTTTGGAAGGTTTTTAAATGAGAAAAGGTTCTTTAGAATTTTGGCCACATAGAAGGGCAAAGCGCCAACTCCCTAGAGTAAGAAGTTGGCCGAGCGCAGCCGAGCCTTTGCCACTAGGTATTATTGCGTATAAGGTTGGCATGTCTCACGCAAGCATCGCAAGCAGTTCTGGTTCTAGAACAGAAGAAGCAGTGAATTCGGTAACAATATTGGAAATGCCAAAGATTTATCTTTATGGGATGAGGCTTTACAAGAAAAAAGAATACAAAGAGCCCTCATTAGAATTATATTCTAAAGAACTAGCTCCGAAGGTAGGTATAAAAAATACAAAAAATACTATTGATAAGCTTAATGAAGTTAAGGAGAATCTCTCACAGTATATTGATGCAACAGCTCTCCTCTATGCAGACCCGTCAAATTTGGGCTTTGGAAAGAAAAAGATATCAAGATTTGAGGTTCCTCTTGGTGGGCAGCTTGAAAAGAAGATTGAATTTCTAACCAATAACATTGGAAAGGAGGTAAGAGCAAAAGACATCTTTAAGGAAGGTGAATTTATAGATGTTACTACAATATCAAAAGGTAAAGGTTGGGCAGGCGTTATAAAAAGATTTGGCGTCGCAAAACAAGGCAGAAAATATACAAAAAAAGTAAGACATGTTGGATCATTAGGCCCTTGGCATCCTCCAAAAGTGCTTTATTCTGTACCTCACTCAGGACATCTAGGTTATAATTATAGAACTGAAATTAACAAACGCATAATTAAGATGGGAAGCGCAGAAGAAGCAAAGAATATAAATGTCAAAGGTGGCTTCTTGAATTATGGCGTTGTGAAAAATGATTTCATAGTATTAAAAGGCTCGATTCCAGGTCCAGCAAAAAGGCTCGTAAGGTTGAGAAAAGCGCTGAGGGCTAAAGAGGATAGTGGAGAAGTGAAGGTTCTATATATATCTACCAGTTCAAAGCAAGGTGCATAATGATGGAAGCTAATATTTATTCATTGAACGGAGAAGTATCCGGCAAGGTGGAATTGCCAAAAGTATTTGGCGCGCAATACAGAGTGGACTTGGTCAGAAGGGCATTGCTTTCAGAACAGAGCCTCAGGTATCAGCCACAAGGCCACTATCTACTTGCAGGATTGCAGACAACAGCAATATATATCGGAAAAATGAATTCTTATAGAAGCGGGAGGCACATGGGTATATCAATAAGACCTAGGCAAAAGCTTGGTGGTGGGGCGATGGGTGATGTCAGAAGAATACCTTCAAGTACAAAAGGAAGAAGGGCCCATCCGCACAAAATTGAAAAGAAGATAGTCGAATTTATAAATGCAAAAGAATATAGAAAAGCGATATCCTCTGCAATAGCCGGCTCAATAAACAAGGAGGTTGTTGGTAAAGTAATCAAAGTAGAAAAATCCCTTCCTGTGGTTGTGGAAGACGGCATAGAAAAAATCTCAAAAACCAAGGAGCTCTTAGCCATACTTGAAAAAATAGGGTTCGGCAAAGAATTGGAATTATCACATAAGCCGAAATTAAGAAAAGGAATCAGAGGTGTTTCAAGGATAAGGAAATTCAGGAAAAGCATTCTCATAGTCACATCAAAAGACAATGGCATAGGCAAAGCAAGCAGAAACATACCTGGTGTGGAATATTCAAAACTCGATGAGCTAAAGATCGAGCGTCTCGCCCCTGGCGCTATTCCAAGAATAATCATATGGGACGAAAGTGCGGTAAGAAAACTTGACGAGGCAGTAAATAGCTTGAAAATAAAGTGAGAAAATGGAGACCCTTTTATATCCTATAGCAACAGAAAAGGCAATAAATCTTATTGAAAAAAACAACATTATAACATATGTTGTTGATATGCGCTCTACAAAAAAAGGAGTGAAGGAAGATTTTGAAAAGAGATTCAACGTAAAGGTTGACAAGGTTTCCATGATGACAGAGCCTACAAACAAGAAGAAGGCGTATATAAAATTAAATCAGGCTTATAAGGCTAGCGATATAGCCCTTAAATTAAAGCTCATATAAAGGTGGAAAAGTGGGTAAGAGACTAAAGCAGCAAAGGCGTGGAAAAGGAAGCAATGTATATAGAAAACCGCCAAATACATTCAAGGCGGATGTAGCTTTCAGGCCGAGCCCCCAAAGCAAGGCTGTCGGCGAAGTAATAGAATTCATTGACGATCCTGGGCACACTGCTCCACTAATGAGAGTAAGGTTTGAGGATAAATCTGAATTAATACTCATAGCGCCTGAAGGAATAAAGATAGGTGATAAGATAGAGGAAGGTCCTGATGCTAAAACCTCTTTAGGTAGCATTTTGCCATTGTCAAAAATTCCTGATGGCTTGCCAATATATAATATAGAGTCAGTTTTTGGCGACGGAGGAAAATTGGTGCGCGCTGCCGGTGCTTATGCAATGCTTGTTTCACATTCTGGCGACAAGGCAAGCATATGGTTGCCATCAAAGCGTACAATAGAGCTTAGTGCAGAATGCAGGGCTGAGATAGGCACAGTTGCAGGTGGTGGGATGGAAACACAGCCTATATTGAAAGCAGGAAAGAATCATTATATTAAACACGCAATAAATGCAAAATGGCCTGTTAACAGGGGAGTAAAGATGAATCCTGTCGACCATCCATTTGGAGGAAAACAGCATCATAAGGGAGCTTCAAGCATGATAGCCAGAGGTGCTCCGCCTGGAGCAAAAGTAGGCCACATAGCAGCAAGGCGCGTCGGAAGAAAGAAGAGGGGTTAATATGCCTAGAGCATTTTCATTTAGAGGTAAAACACTTGAAGAACTGAAAAAGATGAGCTTAAACGATTTCGCTAAAATATTGAAATCGAGGCAGAGAAGGGCTTTGACAAGGTTAGGCATAAACGAAAAGAAGCTTATAATGAAGGTCGAGCGCCTTGAAAAGAGCCATAGCAACAAAGTAATAAAAACCCATACAAGGAGTGCAATAATTTTGCCTTCATGGGTTGGCAAAAAGTTTGCCATTTTCGATGGCAAGGATTTCAAGGAACTGTACATAACACAAGAGATGCTTGGTCATCGCTTAGGTGAATTTGTATTTACAACAAAGAGGGTTATGCACTCTGCACCTGGTATAAGGGCCACGCGTGGAAGTAAGTTCTTAGCGGTGAAGTGATGAAATATTCTTTCAATATTAAAAATGCAAACATTGCAGTAGCGCAAAGATACGATATTAATGCCAGCTACAAGGATCTCGGTGCAGTATGCAATGCAATAAAATTCTTAAACGCCTCTGATGCACTCCTATTGTTAGATAAAATAATAGCAATGGAAACCCCTATACTTTATAGAAGGCACAACAAGCGCATGGGTGCTCGCCATGAATTGGGTGGTAGAAAGGGTGCTTATCCAACAAAAGCGGCGAAGGAAGTGAAGCTAACTCTTGTGAATGCTATTGCAAACGCCAACAACAAAGGCTTGCCAGGAGAGGAATTATATATTGTGCATGCTGCTGCAAATAAGACAGATATCCTCAGAAGATATCCTTCGCGTGGTACAATTTCATGGGGAAGAGGCAAATATGGCAGATCCTCGACAATGCATAGTGACCTTGAACATGCAAAGGTTGAAATAGGCTTAGCAGGTAAGGACGAGCCTTGGCTTACTCATAATATGAAATATTTTATAAAGAAGAAAGAGCAAGAAGGTGCAAAGTACAGAAAAGCAGAAAAGAAAAAAGGGATTAAAGTTAAGAATGCGCCAAAAAAAGAGAAAAGTAAAGAAACAGAAAGCAAGCAAAAGGTGAGTGTTTAATGGTAGTCGAAAGGAAATTTATATCAGATGCATTGATCAAGTTCAAGATATCAAATTACCTTGAGAAGGAATTGAGCAAGGCGGGTTTTTCAAGGGTAGAGATACAGAAGACCCCAATGATAACAAGAATTACTGTATATGTTACAAATCCGGGAAGGGTAATTGGAAGTGGCGGTCAGACAATAAACGCGCTTACGGAGGATATTAAAGAGAGATTTCACATACAAAATCCTCAGATAAGTGTTGCAGAGGTTAAGAACACAAAACTTGAGCCAAGAATTGTGGCAAGATATATTGCTAACTCGCTAGAGAGAGGCGCAAATCCGAGAAGTTTGCTCCATTCAATATTGCGGGACATAATAGCAGAAGGCGCACTAGGTGCCGAGATAATAGTCTCTGGAAAGCTTGCCGCGAAAGGTGCAAAAGCCAGGACAATAAAGGTAATGCATGGCTATATACCAAAGGCAGGTGCCGTAAGAGATTTAGTGGATGAGGTCCGTCTTACTGCTTATCCAAAATATGGTGCCATAGGTGTTACTGTAAGAATAGTCCAGCCAGGAACGAAGTTTCCAGACATGGAAATAAAGGAAGTTGAGCTTCCTAAGGTTATTGCAGAGGCAAGATAGTGATGTTTATGAAAATAAAAGATTTGAAATCTTTATCCAACGATGCTTTGAAAACAAAACTTGAAGAGGTAAGGCTTGATCTTGGGATAGAAAAAAGGAAAATCGCCTCTACTGGGGTTTCGAGCAAAAAAGTAAAATCTAGAGAACTGAAGAGGACTGTAGCCCAGATCCTTACTCTGTTAAGAGAGAGGGGTGTGAAGCTCTAATGTCTGAAATCTGCCCAAAATGTGGCCTTCCAAAGGAACTCTGTGTATGTGATGTATTAGAGAGGGAAACTTCACGGAAGTTGAAAGTGTATGCAGAGAAAAAGAAATTCAGAAAGTATATGACAATAGTCGAAGGCTTTACTGGAGATGAGCTTGAAAAAGTGACAAAATCTCTGAAGAGTATATTGGCATGCGGTGGTACTTACAAAAACGGAGTAATAGAATTGCAGGGCATGCATAAAGAAGAAGTAAAGAAAGCACTAATATCTCTTGGCTATCCTGAAGACAGTATAGATATGGTTTGATTATTATTGATATAATTTATCTATTCCTCATTTTCGCTGTAGCCTGTTTCTATGATTTCTTTGAGCACATCTATCAAATAACTTGCATTCTTCACTATATCCTCATCGCATACTATTCCTATCAACGAGCCGCTGTTATCAACAACGCAGAGTTTCTTTATTTTCTTTTTTACCATATATTTTGCGGCGTCCTCTAATTTTACATTCTTTTTTATCGTGACGACAGGCTTGCTCATCACATGCGAAGCGTTTGAAAAAAGTATATTTCTCTTCTTCGAAATTAGTCTTCTTATAATATCTCCTTCTGTCACTATACCTATTGGTATATTTTTTTTATCAACAATTACAACAGAATTAATATCATATTTTTTCATTTTCTTTGCTATTTCCTTCACGCTATCCTTTTCTCTAGCAGTAATTACAGGCTTGCTCATTATATCATTCACTATAAGTGAACGCGTGTTGGAATACATATTTATCAAGCTAACCTAAGCAATAAAAATTTATAAAAGGGTATGTAAAATTTAGGTAGTAAAAGTAAAAAATATAAAAAGCAAGCGTAAAAATAAGCTACAAAACAATCCAAAACTAGATTTTTCCAAGGTGGGCACATTTTTGCATATCAGCAAAAGCAGCAGCA
>JBMFSM010000034.1:0-6942 GCA_049967555.1 Candidatus Micrarchaeia archaeon | reverse complement strand
AAATAGTTGAGGTTCATGCAGCTGCACGCGTTATTGTGCAGAGATACGGGCATACAAAGAAGTTTGCAAAGCACATGGTTGCATTTGCAATAAAGCAGATTGAAGGTTTTACAGATGAGCAATTGGCTGAATTCCTAGGAACAGACTATCTTACGGCAAAGATGGGCGGTTGAAAGAATCTTCTCAAGGCTGAAGGAGGTGCTCGGCCTTGCAAGAAACAGGTTTGTAGTAATTGCGAAGGTTACTATTTTTGTGTTTTCGTGCCTCATTGCCTACCTTATGAGGTATGTGATGTAACGCCGGAGGCGGTGGTGTTATCACGATTGACGAGAGTGATAATATGTAAATGTCAGGATCCTAATATTACTTGAAAGCGAAAATATCTAAATTGTTGTTGGCTTTTATAATCTCATGATCTAAGCATCTTAACGGGTTTTGAGGTAAAAGATAAAGTGGTAAAAAATATGAAGTTCCGGAGCTGAATGGAGGCGCAAGTGAAATAATAAAAGATATAGATTCCTATGCGGCGCCTTTTCTCGGATATTACCACAGATAATTTTTATATATCTTATATATTCTCTAAGAGACTATTTATTTGCATTGTCCACTTCCGAAAGCGTTTTATAATACCTATCTAAAGCTTCGTTTACTTTTCCAATTTTCATCAATGCATTCACTCTATCATAATCCGCCTTTCCCATTGTCTTGGAATTTATTTCATTTTTAACTCCTTCATACTCCTTTGGATGTATTGGCCAATACCCTTTCAAGACTTTTATGAGTGTAGCTTCCTGTATCTTAACCTCTTCTTTGACGAATGCCTTTTGCCAGAGCACCGGACCGAACTCATAATATTCTGAGCCATTCTTGTACTCAAACATGAAGAGCATATCAAAATAACCGCTTGTATGTGCAATTATGTCATATTTGCTTCTGGAAAGCATAGAATCATTTGATATCAATTTTTTCAAAACATTGTTCTGACATGCCTGGTGTCTATATCCCAACTTCAGATTATGCAATGCAAATACTAGCATTATCCTATTTTCCGACTCTCTTATGAGTGAAGTCATCCCTAATAATATCCCTCTCTTAATAAGCGAGCGGATAGTTCTGTTTATCATGCCATAAGTAAAACCATAAGTATTCGATATATTCCTTATGCTTTCCCTAGAATTCTCGTTTAGTGCGACGAGTATCCTTTTTTCTTTATCATTTAATACTTTACTCAGGTTTATTAGCTCTGATAATATCGGTAAGAAACCAGTTGACATATAAGCTTTGTCTGAAACAATCAGGGTTGGACCATATTTGCTAAGGCGTATTCTAAGCATTTGCGCCCATAAAAGATACTGCGTGTTAGAAGCTTTCACAACATGCAGCAAAACATCGAAATCGCCTTTCAAGAGGTATGCATTCTGTATGAACACGTCTCCGGCAAATTCTGACTGGAGAAGTTTTTCATCTGGTATAGAATCAAACTTTAAAAAGATAAATCTCTCTACATCGAAGCCTAATCTTCTGCAATTTATTTGTATAGTGTACTTAAGCTCCTTCTCATCATCAAGACTTTTTAGCATTGTTCTGGTTTTGTAATAGTTTATGCCTAACTTTTTAGACAGGGACGATACAGATATTCTAGCATCCTTGTATAATTCTAAGAGCAGTTTAGCCCTTATTGAGCTTTCATCGCTTAATTCTTGCATATGGTTATGTAGTAGTAGAATATTTAAAATCTATGTAGATTGACAATTGCACTTTTTATTGAACATAAGCATTTTATAAAATACTTTTTTAAATATTTAAAAAAATATTCATTTTTAGGTTAGAAAGTGAAAACTATTTAAATTAGTACGTTAATATAACTATGGTAACATGGGAACTGCGTTTAAAATGAAGGTCCAAAGCCTATATGAACCAGTTGTTGCACAGGTTGAAGGGGGCGCTGAACTTTCAGGAAATGTGGTGCTGAGTGGATTCAAGCATGCTTCCAATCTTGTTATAGCCGCAGCGATGCTCTCTACAAGCAATGTAACTTTGCACAATATTCCTAAAATAGCAGATACTGAATATCTTTGCAATGTTGCAGGACAGTTGGGTTTTGAGCAGCATATGACTGGCACTTCATTGAAGCTTTCATATACTTCTGGATTGCCCCATTCAAGCATAACACTCCCAAATGCCGATTTGCACTCCCCTACTTATCTGATAGCTAAGCTTTCTGTTATGGGTGGTGGCACTATAGCAGGATTTGGAGGATGCAAGATCGGAGATCGCTTCCCGAATGGCGCTGAATGGGCAGCAAGATATTTTGGGGTTACAGTGGAAAGGCTAGAAGATGGTGGGATAAAAGTTTCAAATAATCAGATAAAGCGCAATCCAACCATAAATCTTGGGCAGGTGGATCCTGCAATGTATTCTATGGCGCAAAAGACAGCAATATTGTTTGCCTCAGTATATGGGGGGAAAATATTTGGTATTAGAAGAGATCAAGAGATAGAAGACTTGCTTTCAATGATAAGTACAGCGAGAATTTCAGAAATTGTCAGCTCAAGTGAGGATAGCAGCTTATCTTTTTATCCTTCAGAATCCAAGCCTGTGGAGTTTTGGGTTTCACCAGATCCTTTAGAGTATATAACCTTTTTATCTGCTCTTGCTTCTTCTGGCGGCGAAATTTCTTTCAATGACTTGCCCAGCCTTAGTTGCATAACTAGCGAGATAAATGCTTTGAAATATCTCGGTGTTGAAATTGATGGCAAAAAGGCGAGAGTAAGCAAAAATTCCCCACCCAACGGCACCATGAGAATAGTTTCTCCTCCTGCGTATAGCGATGCCCTGCCCATAATAGGCAGCGCCGCCGCCACTATTCCTGGTGCCAGTATTATAATAAAAGACAATATATGGCCAAAAAGAAAAGGCTATGCTGCCGAGCTCAGCAGGATAGGCTGCAATATAACCATTGGCGACAGCGTTGAGATCCGCGGAACAAAAGTAAAGGGATCTAATACACTGAAACCAGCCAATCTCAGGGACGCAGCAGGCGCCCTGATAGCCTCAATGGGGCTTGATGGAAAGACAACAATATACGGACTCGAGAACCTTAACCGTGGATATGATAATCTAATACCAAAATTGGTAGATATAGGTGCAAGAATATGGATAAAAAAATCGCAATAATAAAGCCGAAAGATACTGAAGGTGAGTACTTCAACTCCTGCTATCGCGCTGTTGATATAGGGGAGATAGCGGGAAGTCTGAGGGACAGTGGCATACAAGTCAGCGTATTCGATGAAGACTTTCAGCAGATTCCATCTAGTGGAGAGTTCGACCAGATTGCAATGTACTTAACTTTCAGAAATACCCCAATGTGGTTGGATTCCAAATATGTGGATAAGATCAGGGCAATGTCTAAAAACGGCATAGTTGCATACGGTGAACCGGCATCAATAAGCGATATCTCCCTAATGAAGAATTTTGACTATGTGGTAAGGGGTGGAGATTGGGGTCTTGGGATATTAAAAGCGATGGAAATGAAGAATGCCGGCAGGGATAGCAAAATAGTAAGCGTGCCTTTTGACAAATCTGGCAATTGGGCTATGCCTGCCCTAGATCTATTGCCAATGGATGCTTATAGGACACGTCTGCCCAAGGAATATGCAGCATTCACAGATATGATCGCAATCTCCGGTTCTAAAGGCTGCGGGTTCGGCTGCGCATTCTGTATAGCCCCAAAAGTGGAAGGTCCAATAGAGATAAAGAGCAACCCCAAACGCATAATAGATTTTTTTGAAAAATCAGCAGCAGAATACAAAAAGCCTTTGGTTACTGTTTTTGGACCTAATTTCCTCATAAACAGAAAATGGGCTGAAGATGTATGCGAAGGCCTCATAGAAAACAAAAACAGCATATCTTGGAAAAGCGTTACGGCACCTAAGACGGTTACTGCAGAAATGCTAGAACTTATGAGCAAGGCTGGCTGTTATCAGCTCGGAATGGGTGTAGAAACATTCTCCAAAAACTATCCTCTTCCGCCTCCAAAGAGGGCCGACAAGGAAGAGATAAAGAAGATCATACGCGCATGCAAAGATAATGGCATCGCTCCTGAATTCTTTATAATACGCGGTTTGCCCGGGGTAACAGATAAGGAGACTGATGAGGACATTGAATTTATAGTATCAAATGAGGGTATAGTGCGCGTATCACAGTATATGGATTATGATGGCATAGCAAAAGAGTACGAAACACAGGGCAGTTATAATAAAATGGTGGATGAAAGTGCCACATTAGGCAAACGCTGGAGAATAGAGGCGGTCAAATGAAAAAGATAATAGTAGTGTGCGGTGCATATCCGGATCAAGGGAAAGGGACGCTTGCAGCAGCGCTTTCATATGTCATAAATCAATCAGGCAATTTATCGCTGCCGTTCAAGTTTGATGGTTACTTGAATATATCCTCAGGCGAAATGAACATGCTTTCAAAGAATAGCAAGATAGTATACCAGGGCGAAGAGGTATTTGTTTTAGAGGACGGATTTGAAACAGATGCAGACTCTGGCACATACGAGAGATTTGTGGGAAAAAACCTTGGCTCTTGGCACGTGATCAGCGGCGGACAATTGACAATGCAGACTATACTAGACAATACAATAGAATCCGGGAAGATACAAAACCACCTAGATGTGATAAAAAAGTGCGAGGACTGGATAATTGGATCTCTTCAAAGGGTAGACATTCCAGTAATAGAAGTCGGTGGCACAGTAGGGGATGCGGAGCAGGAAATGTTTTTTAGGGCGCTCAAGAGGGTTTCAAAGAGCAAGGGAATACCCTATAAGCTGATCCTTCTTGGACCATACATGAAGACAATTAATGATACTGACCCTTCTTCTTTACTATCGTTCAGGACAAAGATAATCAGAATGGCACTCGAATACCTGGAAGAGAAAGGGCTAATGGCTGATGTCGCAGCATGCAACAGCCCAGACGGACAGTTTGGCAAAGTGGATATCGAATATGTATCGAGATCGTTTAATTACCTAAATGGCAAAGTGTTGAATCTGGGTTGGAGAAGCAATATCTACGAGAAGACAGAAGATGCGCTTGCAATACTGAACAAAATTGACCCTGAAATGGTAAAAGACTTCAAGCCTGGGCGAATAGAAAAATACGTAGAAAGCTGCAAAAAGGCGCAGAGGGAAATATCTATTGGCATCCTTGGGGATACTGTTTCAAACGATACATACAAGTCTATAATGGAAGGGTTGGAGCATGCTTCATATAGTTTAGGGATGCGTCCAAAAATAGAATGGCTGGCAGGCAAGCCTTCTAGCATGTATGACATATACGTAGTTACCGATGGGGCTGGCTATCAGATCATTAAGGACATGAAAGTGAAATCCCTACTTGCGATTGGCGAAGCCTTTGCGAGTTACGCAGCTTCATTAGGCAGCGTGGAGAAAGTATCTGAAAATTTGAAGGAGCTTCACGGCGCCGAGGAGGTTCGCTTTGGAATGCCAGAGCTTTGGACCACCTCTTGGGCAGAGCATAAAAGGACACTAAGGTTCCGCCACATCATGGGCATAAAAAGCATTCGCAAAGCGAATGGTAAATTTGCAGATGGGCTCACGCTGGATTTTGCAACCTCTTTAGATGGAAGAATAGTTGGAATAAAGATGGTTAGCAATTCGATTGTGCACACTGCTATAGCCGCCCATCCTGAATTCGATTCGAAACCGGAAATGCCTTCTGAGATATTGCTGAAACACATTGCTGACACGCTCGAAATTTCAAAAGAGAATATTGTGGGTGATATACTTGAAAAACAGGGCAAATGAGGATATATTTAAGAATAGCTATGAAGTTTACTTAGAGCTGACAAATAGGTGCAACCTTTCCTGTGCTTATTGCTATGCACATCTTGGGGGAAGAGTATATAACGGCAAGTTTGTACCGCCAAAAGACCTTGATATAAATAAGCTAAAGGAAATGCTCCTAGACTTAAAAGAAAATATGGAGGGACCATGGTTTATAGACATAGCCGGAGGAGAGCCAACACTATATCCGCACCTCATAGAGCTTCTAAGGTTCATAGGCAAGGAGATAGGCGTACCCACCTCTCTCTATACCAATGGGACTTTGGTAACAAAAGAGATGGCCCGGGAGTTTGCAGATATTCAGAAAACTGATGATTTTACAGTATTGATATCAATAGATTCGTTCACCCCGCAGATAAACAACACTTACAGGGGCAAAACAGACAATACGCTGAGCAGCGTGGAGATTCTCTACAATGCAGGTGTGGGGATGGAGCTTTCATTTACGCCTGTGCAGCCTGATTTCAGGGAATCATTCGAGAAAGCCAAGAAATATGGAATACAGAAGATAAGGGTGAACTCCCTTAGGCCCTCTGCAACTGGGGAATTCGATTATGTAAAGTACAGGCAGTATTTGAACGAGGATGTACTGAATGCAATGCGCGATGCTGCAAATGAGATAGGCGTAAGCGTATTGCTCCCAAAATCTGTAGAGACATGCAATGCAGGACTTAAAAGGATAGCAGTATATGCCGATGGATCGGTATCTACTTGCTACATATTGCGAAATAACATAATTGGCAATATCAACGAACGCAAGTTGTCTGATATAATATCAGATGCTATAGAAGCCAACAAGCTATTGGCTGTAGGAAGATCCCCCATATGTCTTCACGAGTATGTTGAGAAGGGCAAGCGTCTCAAGGAGTGATAAGTCCGAAAATAAGAAGACCACAAGCATGAAAAAAGGGTCCGTTGAAAGGCTATTCTCGCGTTTAAAGAGGATGTTCAGGCTTCCAAAGAATAGATCTGTAGGAATAGAAAAAGCCACAGCCCCTATCGTAATAGAATAGAGTATTATGACATAAGGGCTTCGCCCTTATAAACCTTTCACGAGTGGGGATACCGCCGAC
>JBMFSM010000033.1:0-6988 GCA_049967555.1 Candidatus Micrarchaeia archaeon | reverse complement strand
ATACTTGGCAAAAGATGCACCGAAGTGCATCACTCAGACTTCCCCCATCACGCTTACGCGCATTGTGGAGTTTGCGCGCCTGCTGCACGCCGTAGCGCTAGGGCCCTTGTCTCAGTGCCCTTCTCGGGGCTCCTACTTCCATAGCCCCTACGGGTCATAGGTATGGTGGGCCGTTACCCCGCCATCTGCCTGATCCGACGCAGTCCCATTGTAAGGTGGTTGCGCTGCAATTTGCGTACCTTTCGGCTAAGGCCCCTTCCAGGATCCCTAGCCTATGGGGTATTATCCTCAGTTTCCCGAGGTTATCCCCCTCCTTACATTAGGTTGACTACGCGTTACTGAGCCGTACGCCGCTCAACGAAGCCGTTGGGCGAACTTGCATGGCTGTCGAAATCTGATAGCAGTGCCCTCCAGCAGCATCGACTGGAGTCGATTTGCCGCTTAAAAACAATTGCGAAGCCTCTTTGCACTCCTCAAGACTAAATCCAATTGCTAAACGCAATTTTCACGATTAACAATGCTAAAAATAATGCCAAGAGCATTATAAAAAGCATTAATAATATAATAGAATACCTTTATAATCCTTACGCTTAGAAAAAGATTTGCTGATCTAGCTGGGCTCTGCATATGTTTTGATTCTTTATGTGAGTTTTGCCACATTTGATAAAAAGACATAAATACTTAGCCATCAACTAATAATAATTTCCAATAATCTTACTTAAAATCAAATGCGAGGGAAATGATTTCATGCCATCCGATATGGAAAAAAAGATAATAAATGAAATTTATGATTATGGGCTCTTCCTCACCCTAAGGAATAAGCGAGAGGGATGGACACTGGCGGATGGTTCTTGGAGCCCTTTTTATATAAATTTGAGGCCTCTTCCTTCATTTCCAGATCTTTTTGCTGATGTTACCAGAGCTTTTTGCGAGATGTTAAGGAAAGAAAATATAAGTGCAGAGAATGGAAAGATTGTTGGCATAGCAACAGCAGGAATTCCTATAGCAAGCGGAGTTGGCATAAGTTGCAGCATCCCTGTTCTCTATACGCGCAAGCTGCCAGACAATGTGAACAAGCCTTCAGAGGCGCTCGCGTACCTAGAGCATCATGGCCAGCATTCAGTTGTAGAGGGTGTGCTATGCGAAAATGATAGATTATATTTGTTTGATGATGTAGTTACTTCTTTTGTTAGTAAGGAACTTGCAATAGAACAGGTAAAATATCAGGCAAAAAGCTTGGGGCTTAAAAATGTAAAGATAGAAGGAGTATATGTGATTATAGATAGAACGAGCAAAAAAGCAAAAGAAGAGATTGAGAAAACAGGTATTGGGCTCAAATCTATAACACATATTAATACAATATTGGATGTGCTCAGAGACAAGCTCTCTTATGATGAGATAAAGCAAATAAAATCAAAAATTGGGGAATAATGATATAAACAAAACTATAGAAAGAAATAAAAATTAGTATTACATAATAATGTTTGATAAACATGAGATTACAAAAAAATAATGGTTTAGTGGTTGTACTTACACAGGCTGGTGACAAGGAAGGTTGCCCTACAATGAGATTAAACGGAAGAAAAATAAAACTTTCTGATGACTACTTCGGTAGCATAAGAATAAGCAAGAAACTTGCAGGAGCACTTGCAAAACTATAGATCTTTTCTGTTTATTTTTGGCACCAGATTTTCTGATTCTAACACTTTATATTGTGCAGAATAGCGTAGATCGAAGTTTCTTACCCCAAGGCTGCCAAATATATTTTTCGTTATTGTTATGTATGTTATATCGACGCCTTTTAGTATTTTTGTGAAAGTATTTATTATATAATCAATTTCTTCATTCGAATTGAGATTCACAAAGAGAAGCACTCCAGAAGGGTTCATTATATCGCATATGTAAGTATATTTTGTGTGCTCGCCGCTTTTTTGCTTTACCAGTTCCATGAACCATTTCATTCTTGATTCAAGGAATTTTGACTCGTTTGTTACGACAATCTTTAATATCCCATTTATACTATCTTTTGGACGTGATTCAAAATATGTTATCCTTTCTAGAAGCCCACCTTGCTTTAATCTTTCCATAGCGTAAAGCAGCAGCTCTGGCTTCTTGTTAAATCTCTTTGCTATTTCTTTTATTTCTCCTCTTGCATCTATATTCAGACCTTCAAGAAGCGCTTTTGAGGTGTCAGGAAGCATGAGCATATCCAATAAATCGTTTCTTAAAGGAAAGAATCCAAAGTCTGTCACAATCCTACTTGTATTTACCACCATACTGTATTTTTTCATACTTTTTAGGAAATTTATAATGAATTTGTTTATTGTATAAAAGCTCTTTCCGACCTCATATATTATTAAGTCATCTTCACCGTGAAGCTTTGCCACATATTGCGGCACTGGAGAGTTGTTTATTGCCTCTAGTATTTCTTCTTCTGATGGAACTTCCCCATTGAATTTTATAAATGAGATATATTCCTCGAGACCAAGCTCAGGTATTTTCTCGAGCGCCTCCTCCTTTATCTCCCTTTTAGTAGATTTATGCTTGCTTATTTTTATGAATTCGAACTTCCAAACGTCGTTAATGTTGAGCTCGGGAACGAAGCGAATTGCATATTCCTTTATAACCTCATTTAAAAGCGTGTATGTTGTTGCTTTTGGCATTTTTATGCGACGCGCTATGTCATCGATGCTTGCCCTACCGTTTATGCTCAAGTATTTTAATATCTCCAATTTGAGCATCCTTCTTTTTTCCTCCTCTATAACTTTCGGCATAAAATCAATATTTATTGTTTAAGAACAAATATATATTTAACTTATGTTTTTTTAGTTTTTGATTATTTTTTATAAACTAGATTATATTCTTCCGCGAGACTCGCCACGCACTACCCCGCTCGCTATCAGGTGCGCAAGCCTTAGCATAGGGTAAGAGATTTTGATAAATTTTTCCAATTCATTTTCTTGCATGTTTATATATTGAGCGTACATGTTGCAAGAACGCGAGCTCTTAGAAAGCTTTATTATTCTCTTTAAAATAGCAAGCTTAAGCTTTGAATTTTTTCCTAAGCTATTAATCGCGTTCTTGATTGTGGTTCTGTTTGGCTTTCTTCTAGTCAGTGCGAGTACAGGCACATTTAAGCGTGTGCTAACACTTGTTATATCTATAATATTTAAGCCTGCAAATGTTATTCCATTGAGCACAATGAGCTTTATTTCTCTACGAAATCTAGATTTTTCTATTTTTTTTATTAGCTGCTCTGTGGCATCATCTCCATTAACATGCACATAGAATGAAAGGATGCCTTCGACAATTTCATTCCTAGAAACAACGCCAACTATTAAGTTCTCCTTGTCGCTTCTTTTAAAAGGAGAATCATCCAAGGATAAAATTCGTATCCCGCCCTTCATACGCTTACTTTTTTGGGATCTGCGATTTGAGTTCTTTTAAATCACTGTTTATGCGTTCTATAGAATCTATAACAAGCTTCTTTGGATTTTTTTCTGCTTTCACTATGAGCTTAGGATTGCCGGTTTCAAAATGTATTTTTGTTACAGCTGCAAAATCAACACTTCCACTTTCTATAAGTTTTGCCTTTATCGTCTCTGCAATTCCTCTGTCTGCACCTATGAACTCTACTATGAGACTTTTGGGCTCATCTTCTATTATATTTATCTCCATGAAAAACACCTAACCTAGACATGGAATCCATGCCCTTGGCAATTGGATGAACGATCAACCACATATGTGACATCTCCCTAACTGAACTTGTGGACTTCACAAGCGAATAATACAAGCAAACAATAGTATGATTGATATGTAACAAAAAAATATATACCTTTGTACGGACATCCACCTATAATAAATTCGTGAGCTCCCGCGGTTTCAAGGTTCGTTTCAATCATTGGCATCATTGCACCATCTGTGCCCAAGCCAGTGGCATACTGACGTAACAGAACACCAACCTCTATTCTCTATCCTGGTGCGATGGGATTTGGAGGTTCTTCCAGCAATTGGAAACGCGGGCTTTCTGCTAAGCATCTTGTAATAACTTAAAGAATAGGATAGCTTCTACTTTCACTGTCAAAGCCAGACTTTGCATTCCTTACCATAAAATCTGCAAATTTTGCACTTCCAGGCTTCGTCTTTGCTTACGGGTCTTGCATCCCTGTCGCCATTCCAAAAACCCATTGCATCTATAAGAGTTTTGTTTACTTCATCTTTACTGTAAGAGAATGAAATTGTAGAGGATTCTATACCTGTATATCTATCTATATATTTAATTTCCACTGTGTTGCTTATATCTGGCAAAGATATAATCACATTAAATACGCTCGTATATATGCTTTCTATGCTCATTAGATCCTTTGGTATGCCCAAAGCTTCAAGTGCGTTTGAAAATCGCTCCGAAAGAGGCTTAAGCTTAGCCAAGTACACACTGTGAAAATTATTATAATTATAAAGCCCTCCTTTTATATCATCAAGCATTTTTTTGTATATTAAGGCTTGTACTTTGTGGGGTCTCGAGATGGGCTCGGTTACACCCCTGCTAGAGATTTTTGTCTTAATCTCCACAACAGTTACTTTATTGTTTTTTATTTTTAGTTCATCTATCTTACCACTAAGCTTGTATCCATTTATAGAGCCATAGATTCTTATCTCTCGCCCAACCCCATTTTTTTTCAGGCTCTTTAGTGCCATGTAGTTTTCATAACCCATCTTATAAAAAAGGTCGCTATAAGATAGAGGCTCGGCTTCCAATGGCACATATGTTTCTGCCTGAAGCCCTTCATGCTGCTTTGTGCCTTCCGCCATTGCTTTTGTATATTGCTTACCATATAGATAGTTTAGCTCCACCTGTTTTTCGCACCAGAACTGGTTGGCGATATCAGTGACAAGAATACCGTTTTTACCTAGCTTGGCAAGCACATTTTTCTTTTCTTTTTTTTCTTCCAATCAGACCGCCTATCAATCTTCATCGCAAAGCTCAGCGATCACCTTTTTCATCACAAATAACTTTTTTCCGCAAATTATAAAAACCACGTACAATTCACAAAGGATAAATAAGTTAACATCGTTAAAATTTAGGATTTGATGAAATTTACCGACTTTGAATTATATATATTTGATTTTGATGGTACACTGAGCATGCCGACATTCTTAGTAAGGGTGCTAAGATTCTTCAAAAGGAGATACAATTTAGAGTTTATACTTTCCCATAAGGAGCTTTTTAAAAAGACCTACGATCTGAAAAATTTGAATATAAACAATGCAGAAAGACAGGAAAGCTTTTACAGCAGCATATATTTTATTTACTCTTTGTTTTTCAGGCCAAAAATAAAGGAAAGCGCAAAAGAGGTTCTTAAAGAGCTAAGAAAAAAACACAAAAAAATAGCCCTTTTCAGTGATGGAAAAGAAGATAGGATAAGGAAGGAGCTGACAATGCTCGGACTCGAAGAATATTTTGATATAATACTTGCGGCAGATTCAATAAAAATCTTCAAGCCAAACCCAACCCCACTTGTACTTATAGCAAAGAACATGCGCATACCACCAAGCAAAACTGTTTACATAGGAGATATGGTTGTTGATGTTCTTACTGCAAAGTTTGCGAAGATGGGATCATGTGCTGTTGGAGATGGATTAGGTACAAAAGAATCAATCAAAAAAGTAAATCCTAATTTCTTTTTTGAAAACCTCAAAGAATTGAAAAAAGAATTAGGATAACAGCATAATTTTTATAAAGGCATTATTTTTTACATATATTGTCAAATAGACAATATACTTTGCTGTGAATATCTTACAATTGTTAAAAAGAGAAAATAAAAATAAATAAAATAAATTTTATGCTTCCTCTTCGCTTTCATTTCCTTCTTCGTCAGAGCCTTTTCCTTCATCTGAAGAGTTTGCACTGCCAGCATCTTCACTCCCATTTGCACTAGGACTTGCGCCTGTAATTTCACCTATTGCAAATCTCGCTCTGACATCTGTTATCTTTACATTTACTGTTTGACCCTGCTTTGCGTCTTTTATGAAGATTACAAAGCCGTCTTTCTTTGCTATCCCGTCACCTTTTGAGGCCATTGCCTCTACTGTGACACTTACTATCTCACCAACCTTTACAGGTTTTGGCAAGAAGTAGTTTGGTTTTACACCTCTGCCTTCATGCCTTCTTTCTCCGCCAAATCTGTTATTTCTGTCCATGTTTTTTCCTCTGTAGAATTAGCGCTTTTAACGCTTTTACTACCTAATTTTATTTGTTTACTTCTCATTTATAAAGCTATGCCTAGATTGAGACTTGTCCAAAAAGTCGGTGTTTTTGGACAGAATGCAGGGTTTTTGGACAGTTTATAGACAGAATGGGAAGTTTATGGACAGATTTGAAATTTTTAAACAAAGTCACTAGATTGAGCTTTGTTGATTTAATCTGACTTTATCAACAAAGCTTAGTTTTATAATAAAGTATAATACTATACCTTAAGATAAAAGAAACACCCAATCTTGACATGAAAACTCGCAGAAGAATTGTTTACTTGGATTCTTAAAGATTACATTCATAACCCATAAATAGTGAAGGATCTCACCCATGATATTATGAGTCCCCAGCAAAGGCTACTGCTGAATTTGGTAGATCAAATTTAGTACAAACTTGTTATTAATGATATGAATTATGAAAGATATTTATTGTTTGCTTTAATATTAAATTTGATAGTATGAATAAAATAACAAGCAGGTTGAATCTTTTGAAAGAAGCTTCATCTTCAAAAGCCCAATCTGCAATGGAATATCTAATGACCTATGGCTGGGCAATTCTTATAATTGCAGTTGTATTAGGTGCTTTGTTTCAGCTTGGCGTTTTCAACGCCAACAACTTCGCCCCTAAGGCGCCGCCGGGCGCATGCCAGGTCTTCAGGCCTAATGGCCCAGGTACAAATTTTGATCTTAACTTAGAAGGAATATGCAATGGCGAGCTGCCGCAGTATGTGGCGGA
>JBMFSM010000032.1:0-7071 GCA_049967555.1 Candidatus Micrarchaeia archaeon | reverse complement strand
TGTCCTGGCACACCCTGCGGTATATCATTGGAATGAGCACAAATGGTGCAATGATATCAATGATTGAAACGAACCTTGAAACCGTGAGGAACCCCACGAATTTATTCGTGGGAGGATGTCAGTAAAGCGCTGGGGGTGGGAATCGAACCCACGAAGGCCATTTCTGGCCAAACAGCTTAGCAGGCTGCCGCCCTTTAGTGGGTTTAACCTACCACTAGGCGACCCCAGCATACAGCAGGGGCTGGCTTAGCAGATATATAAATATACTAGATTGCTGAGTATCCCCTCTGCCCTGTATCTCCAGAGCATAGCCCTTTGTACGCTTGCGCTATATACTTAGGGTTGCTCCTTCCGGCCTGGCCCGGTTAATATATAGGACCACCACTAGAGGCAGGACTTCTTCGGTTCAGCCCAGGTCTTGTATATTCATATATTACTCCACCAGCATGCGGCCCGCCAAAGGGGATTTGCGGTAAGGGAAACCCCTAGCTTCCCACCTTCCTGCTGTAATATAAATATCAATGAAAACATTAATAATATTTCTTAGCAAAATGAGTGGGAAATCCCACACTCTTTAGGTGGGATAAATATTACCAAAGTGGCTGGAAATCTAATATCATTTCTAGTTTAGGTAAGTGTGTAGTCTATCGTGAATAATCTATCAATACAATCTTGGAAAATTTATTGTGATATATATGTAAAGCACTACCTCCCTCCTTAAAAAAGGTTTAAATATTTTTCATCAAAATATTCATGTGCAAACAAAATTTGTTATTATTCTTGGAAGTGTAATGAGTGGGTTAGGTAAAGGGGTAGCTAATTCTTCAATATTAAAAATATTTTCTTTGTATAAATACAAAGTTCTTCCAATAAAGTTTGATGGCTATTTAAACTATGATTGTGGCACAATGAATCCTTACAGGCATGGTGAGGTGTTTGTGCTTGATGACAAAAGCGAAGTAGATATGGACTTTGGCATGTATGAACGCTTTTTAGGTAAGGACCTTACTGGCGAGCTCTCCATAACTGGTGGGAAGCTCTTTAGTGGAATAATAGAAAAAGAAAGGAGGGGAGATTTCCTCGGGGCTGATGTTCAAATAATACCCCACCTTACTGATTATATTATAGAGAAAGTGGAAAGTATAGCAAGGAAGCACAAGCTTGATGTGCTTATAATAGAGGTTGGTGGCACAGTAGGTGATATTGAAAACAGCTATTTTATAGAAGCTATGAGGCAACTCTCTCTTCGTCATAAAACTGTGTTTATGGATGTGACATATGTTCCCAAGCTTGGCGTCGTTGGGGAGCAAAAGACAAAGCCAACTCAATATGCTTTTAGGACAATAATGGGAAGTGGGATAACACCAAGCTACATATTATGCAGGTCAAGTGAACCTATAGAGGAAAAAACCAAGAACAAGATTGCGTTGTATACAAATATAGAAAAACGTAAAGTAATTGATGATTCAGACATGAAAACCATTTATAGGCTGCCTCTTCATTTCATAGAGCAAGGATTTGACAAGATGCTTATTACTGAGCTAGGTTTGAAGAAAAGAAAAATTGATGAGAAGAAGCTGAAAGCTTGGAAAAGCATTGTAAAGAAGATAGAAAAACCAAAAAGAAAAGTCACCATTGCAATTGTTGGCAAATACACAGAGCTCAGAGACTCTTATATAAGTGTAAAAGAGGCGCTCATACACGCTGGTGCTAAGCTTTATACCGGGGTGAATATAAAATGGATAGAGTCGAGCGATCTGGAGGATAATAATATGGAGCGTCTTGGGTCCGTTGATGGTATAGTGGTGCCTGGTGGGTTTGGGAATAGGGGTATAGAAGGAAAGATAAATGTCATAAGATTTGCTCGTGAAAACAAGGTGCCTTTCCTTGGATTATGTTTGGGTATGCAACTTATGGTAATAGAATTTGCAAGGAATGTTTGCAAGCTTGAAGGTGCTAATTCTACAGAGTTTAATCCTAAAGCAACACACAATGTAATAGATTTAATACCTTCACAGAGGGGAATAAAGCTAAAAGGCGCTACAATGAGGCTTGGAGCATGGAAATGCAAGATAACAGACAAAAATTCAATCGCTTTCAAGTCTTATAAAAAAAGTATTATATATGAAAGACATAGGCATAGATATGAAATAAATAATAAATACAGATCTCTCTTAGAAAAGAATGGGCTTGCAATAACAGGAGTTACACCTGATAATAATTTGGTTGAGATTGTCGAATGGAGAGATGGGTTTGGAATCGGTACTCAAGCGCATCCCGAACTTAAATCAAAAGTTGAAATGCCGGCACCTCTTTTTGTAAGTTTCGTAGAAGCAGCAATAAAGAAATCAAGAAAAAAATGATTTAAACAAGAATATCCCTTGTTTTATACCCGCTTTTGATGAGCCGTGCCTCCTTGTTCCGAATACATATGGAACCTCGGCGATCTTCTCATCTTTTTTGGTGCATTTAAGAAAATCAAAAAGCACTTTGTATCCTGGGCCAACAAATCTTTTTTCATTTGCGTAATATATTTTTATAAAAAGTTTTCTTTCAATACCGAAATATCCAGAAAATATATCCTTGCTGAGGGCGTTTCCTTTGGCTAGGAGCACCATATAACCAAAAAACATAAGTAATTTTGATATTATTTTTCGGTAAAGCTGCCAATTTTTTACGCTTGTCCTTGTAGCTATCACAATATCATACCCTTCTTCAAATTTTTTCTTTATCTCTTTTATTTTTTCGTAAGGGTGTTGCATATCTGCATCCATCACTATAACATAATCGGTTTTGCTTAGTTTTATACCGTCTATTACGCTTGCTGTAAGCCCTTTGTTGCCTCTCCTTTCAAAAACCCTAACACTTCTATCATGTGCGCTTATATGTTTTACTATTTGAATTGTACCATCACTTGAATTGTCATCTACAACAATTATTTTTATTCCGGGGTAAGTTTTCAAAATATCTGCAATTAGAATACCTATGGTGTCCTTTTCATTAAGTGTGGGCAGCACCACCGTAATCTTATCATATTTCATGCCTTTCCCTCTGAAAGAACTTGGCGTATATTATTATTGCACCGAGCCAAGAGCCGAAAACAGGCAACTTATACGAAACTTTTTTTATGAGATCTAGCTCTTTTATGCTTATTGCTCTAAACATACCGAGAAGTATTGGGTAAACCAAAATAAAAACGAGAAAGCCGAGCAAAAGCTGGTATGTTGCTTTTATATTTATAATTGATATAGGGGCGAGCAATAGGAGAAGCACCGCATTTGCCACGAAAAGCCTGTAAATACCAACTGTAAGCCTTAGTTTGAGCACAGACTTGACGAACCGCAGGTAAAAGATGTTTCCAATTATTGAGCCTATATAATAAATTGATAATATAAGCCCGTTTACTCCAAAGAAAGGTATAAGCACTAAAAAAGAGAGTAATTCGGCCATATTGGAGATCAGGCCAAATTTGAAAACCTGCTTGACATATCCTGCGCTTATCACAAGAGACGATGCATATGTGCCCGCAAGTCCCAACAATATACCAATACCTATAAGTGCGGTATATACCGGAGCGCCAGTGTATGAGCTTGTGAACACAGAAGTTATAAGAGCTTTTGAAAAAACAGAGATATATATAACCAAAGGTACTGCAAAAAGAAATCCAAAGTATATGGTGTAGCTATAAAGTTTTCCGAGCCTTTCTTTTATCTTATCGTTTGCCATGGCTGTGGAAAACATGGGTATCAGCACAGCGCTTATAGATCCTATCACAAGATCAATATATACACCTATTTTTGATGCAATACCATACAGACCCACTATACTAGGCACAAACAAAAACCCCAAATACAATACACCAAAATTATTCACAACACTTCCTAATATTCCAGATATGGTTAGTGGTGCAGAAAAGGTGAGCATCTTTTTTGCTTCTTCACCCAACTTTTTCAGATCTAGTGATATTTTGCTATGCTTAAGAAGCATTGTAAATTGATATACAAATCCAATTGAGAGTCCAATTATAGTTCCGAGGAGCGCACCCAAAGCGCCATAGCCCAATACAACTAATGATATGCTAAAAGCAGCTTGGAATGAGTTGTTTATTATACTCGAAAGGGCTGTATTTTTGCCATCAGCAAAACTCACAAGTGCATTTCCAGCGTAGCTAAATAGTGATGAAATGACTATTAAAAAAAGTGCTACATATATTATCAAGTTTGTTGTAATGCTATGGAAAAAATATAATACAATTTGCTTCACAAAAATAAGACCGATCAGCGTCACAATCAATGAAAACAATATGGTAATAAGTAAGGAGACACCTATTATATTGCTCAGCTTCTCTTTCTCATTCCTAATTGAAAGCTCAGGTATGCGCTTGTTTAAGTATTGACCAAGACTTATGCTCCCAAAAGCCCCTACAAAGCCTGACAAGCCTACTGCTAGGGTATATATACCATAGTGGGTGGGTCCTAGTAGTCTTGCAACTATAACGAAAGTAAGTCCACCTACGAATATTGAAAAAAGTTTTCCAAATACTAAAAACGAGGCGACACCCGCGCTATTCACACCGAGCTCAGATGCGCTGCTTCCTTCATAGCCTGGCATTCAATTACCTTATGAAATAATTCATATAAGAAACTATATAAGAGGCTATCTTTTCAACAAAAGGAATTCCTTTTGTAAATCTTAAAATATCTTTTATAAACTGTCTGTCTACTACGCCAAGAATTGCGATAAGTATTGGGTATAAAACTATACTCAAAGCGAACCCTAATATCACTTCAAGCCAATAGCTCTTGAAAAATAGCGAAACTGAAATTAGTGTTGCGAACAAAATGCTTGCGGCTATTAGTTTCAGAAGGCGTTTAAGGTCAAATCTAATATTAAAGTTTTTATAAATGCCAGAAATAAATAAAATATCATTCGATGTGCTTCCTATAAAGAACAAACTAATTATTACACCAACTACTTTTAAGTATGGGACTAGCATAACAAGTGATAAAAATTCAATTGCAGCAGAAATAGAATTGTACTTAAGTACTTTGATTACGCGCCCTTTGCTAACCATAAAGCTAGATATATAAAGTGAAGGCAAGCCTATTATTACACCAATAGATATAAGAAAAAGATAAAAAGGAGCCAAATTATATTTGTTTGTAACTAAAATATAAACTAGTGGCTTTGCAAAGATACCAACATAAAGAACTATTGGAAATATCAAGATGAGCGAATATATTATTGTTTTGTTAAATAAATTTTGTATTTTACTATTTTTTACTGCAATCGCTGAAAAAGTTGGCAGAAGCACAACAAACATCGTGCTGTAAAATGTCTGGAGCATGCTAAGTCCTTTAGTCGCTGCCCCGTAGTTTCCAAGTAGCACAGATGTTGCAAATAAGCCGAGAAGGAGAACAGCAAAATTATTTACAAGATTGCTTACGAGATTATTTGCCGCCATCGGAAAAGAAAAGCTGAGTGTTTTTTTAATGTTGTTTATATTAATCTTCACAAGCCTGAATCCACCAAAAGGCTCCATTGCTTTTCCTATAAAATAAATTGTCATAAAAAATCCAAAAATATAAGAAAGCATCAAGCCAAGCAATGCGCCATTATAGCTTAATCCTATTTTTATTAAAGATACACTACCGATAAGATTCACTATCTGTACCAATAATATTGTATATGCAGTCCATTTCCCTCTTCCAAGACTTATAAGTGCCGGGTAAACTGTTCCATATATCATAGAAAAGAATAGTACGAAAGAAGATATTATCACAGTAATAGGCAATAAAGATTGTGATTTAAAATATGATGATATAATTCCGCTTCCAAAAACACCTATAAGCAAAAGTACAAATGCTGATGAAAAAATAATATAATATCCTGAAGAGAGTATTTCATTTATTTTTTTTGGATTGCCTTTATACACTGATTCTGCAATATGCTTGTTAAAATAAGTTCCTATTCCAAAATGTCCAACAGCGCCTATGAAAGAATAAATTCCAATAGCGAGGGTATAGATTCCATAATATGCCGGTCCAAGGAGCCTTGCAACTATTATAAAAGTTGCCACACCTACAAGCAATCCTACTACTCTACCTATAAATAAAGAAGAAAGCATTCTTGCACTTTTTCTCCCGATACTTTCTTTCATAGAACCCCTTTTGAATGAAACCCACAATTTCAATTTACTTTTATTTACGATGACAGAATCTTATAAATGTGCTCGTGCATCCTGATAAAGTTGATTTGTCCAATGTTGTTGTGCAACATGCAAATTGACTTCCAGAAATCCCACGGCTTTAGCTGTGGCAATTCTTTCTTCTATCTATATATCTACCTATATGATAGCCAAACTATATATCATATTCAGCAATAAATATGAAGAAAGGATTTTTATATATGCTCTGGGGTGTTAATATCTAACATGTATTAATGTTTGGCTGACCAATGACATAAAGATAAGCACCCTTCGTTGCAACTCAGGTTATTCTTTCTATAGGTTTGCCAACGTCGCTATTCAGATTGATCGATTTGCTTTGAAAAGTTCCTGAAGTTTCGTCGATCAGCTTCTGCTTTGTGCTGCGACAGCTTCTATCGCGCTACGATAGTTGCCCGTTGCCATGTGTAATTTTATACCAAGCTTTTCTATCATACGCTGCATGTCTGGCCCGGCGCCAGAAGCGACAAGGTCAGTTATGCCATACGCCTTAAGGAACTTGGCGATGTTTGAATGATGCAGGCCCTCCTGTTCTTTCTCATGGGTTTCATCCCATTTCACATCTATTTCCTCAATGTTTGTCACATTATTATATTGCACTTTTGCAATAATTATTCTTGGAGCCCTACCTATGCCTGTTAGCACGTCAGAAGTATCCACCATAGCTGCTATTATTATATCTGTCATTCTATCAACACTCAACCCTGGCAAGAAAGCCTACGCGCCTCAGCTGCGGGGCGAACTGCCGAGTCTATATTATATATTTGCAATATTATATATAATAAATTAACGGTAGAACATGCTATTATTTTGCAGGTTGGCAACGTCACTTCGGCAAAGCAGAA
>JBMFSM010000031.1:0-8183 GCA_049967555.1 Candidatus Micrarchaeia archaeon | reverse complement strand
ATTTATACTTGCATACAATAATCACAAAAACTGCGCTTTGGCTGCGCTATATAAAAGGCCAAAAGCAAAATATTAAGGTTCAACCTGAGAGCAACTCAGCGCGATATTCTTGAAAAATAAAACTTAAATACTTTGCGTTCATTACATGTTACGGGAATTAATATGTCAGGTGCAATTGAAGCTGTTACTCCAGAGAGTACCGAAGGCATAGAAGCGAAAGAGATTTTTGAACAAGAAGTAAGAACTTTTTTAAGTTCGATTGGTTGCACTTCTGTGAAAGGGGGGAGAGGTTTTAGCATAGCGCAAGAAGGGCAGCATAACCAGATTGACGCATGTGGCAGGTACAATAAAATATTGTTTATTGTAGAATGCACAGCAGCAAATAGAAGATCTAGCAAGCCAATAAGCTTAAGAGGAAAGATAATGGAATTAAATACAAAAATTCAGTTAGCAAAGCAAGGCTACAAGCAAATTCCGGAGTATGCAGATTGCGAAACCATTGTCCCTATATTTGCCACCAAGAAATATACCTTGACAGAATCTGACGAAAAACTTCTCGAAAAAGGCATTCAGGGGCAGCAAATGTTCCACATAGACGAAAATTTTCTGCAATATTACCAAAACCTGGCTGATATGATTGGGTACGATGCTATTTTCAATATTTTGTATGAATTTAATATAAACCCACCACAAGACGAGAAGCTGGTAGTAGATGCAATTAAAACCAATATTAAAGGTTACAGTTGCTATTTATTTTACGCGCTTCCAAAAGAACTTCTCAAGTTTGCTTATGTGGCTAGGAGGAGATTAAGGAATGAAAAGTTTTATCAGAGAGCCTTGGATAAATCAAGATTGTCTAAGATACGCGATTACATAGAAAAAGAAGGAAAATTCTTTCCCACAAACTTGGTAATATCGCTAAAAGGCCATGGAAAATACTATTTCGCGCCTAGTTTTAAGGCATATCCAACCAGCCCAAATTTTGAATTAGGAAAGCTAGAAATAAGGAACCGCTATGCTACTTGCTGGATCATTGATGGGCAGCACAGGCTTTATTCTTTCGCAAAGTCAGACATTGAATTCCCTGTGCCGTGTTTGGCGATAGAAGACCCGCCATTTGATAAAGAACGCGATTTCTTTATTGATATTAACAAAGAGCAGAAAAGAGTCCCATCAGATCTTATATGGGATGTGGAAGGGGAGAAGGACCCAGAATGCAAGACTACGGAAGGGCTTATATCAAACGTTGTTAAATTGCTAGACGAGGAAAACTCCCCGTTATGGAGAAGCCCAGAAGAGCGTTCTCCATTTATTGGGAAAATTGATATGCCGTCGAATGAAAAAGAATCTCCAACCATGAAGATATCTGCATTTTGTAATGGAATCTACAATGCAAATCTAGCAATGGAAAACCTGCCGGATAAGACTGGCGGCGGAAACAATATGCTAGCAGAAGGCAAAGGGAAGACTTCCAGGGACAGGATGGCAAAAACAATAGCAAAATACTTTAATATATTAAATGAAAAACTATCGGCAGACACGCCACTTAATAATGAGTTGCGATCTTTATTCTTAGGAAATGGTGGGGTCCCAATCTTGCTTTATGTCTTGGAACCTATTTTGTCTAGGATATATGATTTAACGAACGCTTCGGTGCCTAGTAGAGAGCAATTTAGGCAATACACCAACCTGGTAGTTGAGTATTTTAGTGCTAATTACAAAAGTCCACAAGATGTTAAAAAATTAAAGAAATTTACCACTAGCGAAGGCGCCAGAAAAGAAACAGCAGAAGAAATTGGCAGATATATTAAAGCGCAGTTGAGAGACCCACTCTTTTGGCCAAACCTTGGAAACTCGTGGCTAAGCGAAAAAATAGGCGAAATTGAAGCAGCGCTAAGGAATATGGTAGCAGATAAGTTATATGGCATTGACCCAGAGTGGCAAAAGCACAGAGTGCCACAGGCAATTTATGAAAGTATTAAAAAAGAACAGGCACAGGGAAACAGTTTCCAAGATCATTTAGATATTGGAGAGACGAGGGACATCATAAAGCGCAATGATAACTGGGATGCCATATTTAAAAATATTTTTACAGGCGATAAGGTCTTTCAAGATAAGGAAGAATTCTCAATCGCATGCGATGTTTTAAGCAGAAATAGAGCACCACCGGCACATTATAGGTCAGATGGGAGAAGCATAGAAAACAAAGCTGCAGATTTGGATCTATGCGAGGGATTTATAAAGAAATTCCGCATAATTCTAAAAGATTATCTTGAGGAAGGGGAAAGAGAATAACCTCATTTTATTCGCATTTGATTTTTTAGCTTAAATTTTTTAATTATGCGCTGTGCCTGTGCGTTTGCATCAGTTTCAGAAGCTAAGCTATGCTCCCATATGTGCACCACAGACCAGCCATTCTTGCGCAGCCTTAGGTCTTTTGCCTTTGCTCGCCTGGCGTTTGCCTTGAGCTTGGGCAGCCAATAGCCCTTGTTAGACTTGGGCAAATGCGAATGCTTTGGGCACTGGTGCCAAAAGCAGCCATCTACGAATATTGCAAGCTTATCGGTTGGGATTGCAATATCTATTTTTTCAGGACCATATATGCGCTTGAACCTTATGCCTTGGGTCTGCAATGCTACGGCTAGCCTATTCTCTGGCTTCGTCCCAGAAGACTTGATCGAAGCCATAAGCTTGGACCTTTTGGCTTTGCTCATAGCACCCATAAAAACATTATTAAATTAGTTTAATGATTTATTATTGTTGGTATTAATGGAAGTAAATGCCCTTGAAATGATAATCAACATCGCAAAGCGCCATGACACAGACCTGAGTGCTTACAAACCATCCTCTGATGTGAGGGTCGTCAGAGCTGGCGAGGGGCTGGAGGGCTATATTAAAGATGCGCTTGCAGGCTCTTTCGGTGCAAGCATAGAAGAAAGGCTGCTTCGGTACAAGGAAGCCTTTTCTTGGCAAGGCAATCAAGCAAATCCGCCAGACTTAACAGCATGGGAGAAGGCTGGAGGAGACGCATTTGAAATCAAGAAAATGAAAACAGCCATGGCTGACATTGAGCTAAATAGCTCCTATCCAAGAGACTACTTATATGCAGAAGACAAGATGATATCCAAAGGCTGCAAGGCAGCAGAAGAATGGTCAAAGAAGGACATGTTCTACGTGGTAGGATATGCGCCAAGCTCAAAAATAAAGTGCCTGACAATAATACACGGACCTTGCTATGCTGCAGATAGGGAGACCTATGAAAGGCCTAGGCGCTTGGTGAGGGAAGGGCTAGAAAGCGGCTTGCATGGCATAGATTTGGCGCGGACCAGGGAACTAGGAAGAATTAACGGGGTTGACCCGCTAAGGATAACCGACTTGCGGGTTAGGGGCATGTGGATGATACGGAACCCGCTTGTACTCTTTAGGGAATTTTTTGATTATAACAAGGCAGCAAAGGGCAAGGAATTCAGCCTATTTGCAATAATAAGTGCTGCTAAATATGCCAAGTTCAGCGCGGCGGCGAGGAGCAAGGCAGAGGGCTTGAAAGGAATAGAAGTAAAGGATATAAGGGTTACAGACCCAAATAATATATCTTCAAGCATAAGCGCAAAATTGATTTTAGGTGGGTGGTAAAATGGATGTTATATCATTGTTTTCCGGATGCGGAGGATTAGACTTAGGATTTGAGCAGGCAGGGTTTAGAATAGTATTTGCCAATGACATTGACAAATCGCTTAATGATACGTATGAGCTAAACCACAGGCTAAAGCTGGACAACCGCTCGATAGAAGATCTGAAAGGCGAAGATTTGCCAGATGCCGATGGCATAATAGGCGGTCCGCCGTGCCAAAGCTGGAGCCTTGCAGGAAAGATGCTCGGGGCTAAGGACAAAAGAGGGATGCTTTTTTATGAGTATGTAAGAATAATAAGGGAAAAGAAGCCAAAGTTCTTCGTTGCAGAGAATGTGCCTGGAATAGTATCAAGCGCGCATATAGCTGAATTTAAGAAGCTGCTTTCGCTATTCGAAGAAGCAGGCTACACCTTATCATACAAAGTGCTTGATGCACGTGATTATGGCGTGCCGCAGGAAAGGAAGCGCGTAATAATTGTTGGATACAGAAATGACCTAGGAATCAAATTTGAATTTCCGCAACCTACGCATTCGAAAGTAGGCGGCAAAGCTATAAATGGAAGGCTTATACAAAAGTATGTGACTTTAAAAGAAGCTATAGGAGATCTTCCAGAAGCAGTGCCTGCTGGGGAGAAAAACAAGCATGTTGAAAACCTGCAATTTCCAAATCAGGAGTATATGACAGGCAGCTTTTCAACAATATACATGTCTAGGAATAGGCTCAAGAAATGGGACGATTGCTCGTACACAATACAGGCAGGGGGAAGGCATGCACCTTTGCACCCTTCCTCATCTCCAATGTGCAAAGTATCCCAGGATAAGTGGATTTTTGCTGGCGAATCGCCAAGGTACAGGAGGCTTTCCATAAGGGAAGCAGCAAGGATACAAACTTTTCCAGACAATTTTATATTTATATACAAGAACTTGGCTGATGGTTATAAGATGGTTGGGAATGCCGTGCCTGTGAAGCTTGCATATGCTATAGCAAAAAAGATAGCTGAGGATCTTGCAATTGTGGCAAGGTCGCGTGCAAAGATTCCAAGGCGGAAGATCAAGGCGTTTGTCGATAACGAATTGCTTTACTCAACACCTTGATATCTCCGAAGATTTCTTCTGAAAAATGCATTCTCGATTTCTTTATATACTTCGCGCGGAAATCGAGTCGAGTCAGCATCTTTTTAGGCTTTGCTGAAGCTTGAATTTTCGAATTCACAACTCCGACAGCAAAATTAGCCCCATTTGCTTGAGACTGAATCTCGGTCGCAAGCGGGCAGCAACGTGCAGGCTAGCGCTAGGAATGATGCAATAGAGATGAAGCAAGTAAAGGTGAGCATGCCAATAACGTGGGTGGCTGAGGATAATGAAACATTCGAAAAAATAAAGATATTAACAGATAGAAAAGTCGTGTATATGGTTGTATAGTTAATGGTATTGGTAATATCAATACCATTAAGAATCTTTATGAAGAAATACTATTATGGAAAATTATCGCATACTTGAAATCCCAGAGTACTTTGAATTACTCTTAGCAGTTGCAAATGGCTACAACTATGCTTCAAAGATAGCTACGTATTTTGGTAGAGAAGGTAAAATAATAGGTCATAACAAAAAGCAACCAACGATTACAGAACAGCTACATACTCTTGAAAGATATGGCATAGTAAAAGAAAAAGAATACAGCAAAGCTAAAGTCTACGAAGTCAATTGGAACCCAATCATAAATATTTTCTATAATGTGGTTAAAACCGCGTTAAACGATATCGAATATGTCTTTGGCAAAAAAGATGTCAGAAAAATAAAAATGGTTGGATTAGAGCATATCGTACCGTCCGAGTTTATTAAGGACTTTTTTAGCTTGCACGTTGATTCACTGACGATTGGAGTAATAGCAATAAAACATAAAGGGATAAGTGAACTGGTTTTGGGCTTCTTTGCAGCGATATCCCACCTAGAGAAAAAAGATCTTAATGCAATCATTAAAAAATACAGTATAGACAAACCCGTGCTATTGGAAGTTGCAGACTTCATTAACCATTACTTATATATCTCGGAATTGCAGACTTTGCAATCCTTAATTTATACAGGGTCTGGCTTTCGAAAGGTGGTCGGCTTGAAAAAAAGTGGCGAAAAGCATGAAAAATAAAGTAAATCTAAAATATTATCTTCCTGCAATTGTGATTTCCATTTTGATAATTGCTACTAGTGTATATTATGGTATGTTTTATTGGAGTTATAGCTCGCTGCCTTGCAATAATAATTACGTTTGTACACTTTCTTATACCACAGCCATATTTAACGGTTACACTGAAACCTACCTGCCTGGGTCTATAAACATATATGCCAATGTCTTATCTACTATATTTGTGATTTTTCTACTTTTCTTTGTAGCTAAATCACTACACGCAGAAAAAGGCATAAATAGGCTTTTGTTGGTAATCATAATCTCGCAATACATATTCGTCCCAATTTATTCTTTTTTGATACTACCGTTTATTAGCAAGATGCCTTTCAGTGGTGGTCTGTCATTATTCGATCTGTTTAGCTTGTTTGGTATTGTAATCTTACTTTATTTTTACATGAAGAAAGATGCAAAACTCGCTCCGAGAATATTTGATTCAAAGTATCTTTATTTCTTCATAGTTATTACTGCAATGTCAATTTACATGTCCATGACTTATATGCAAATATACATGAACAGTCATTCTAGAGTTGCCGCATTAGACGCGCTTTCAAGCTGTTTCGTCTTCTTTGCAATATTTGCATTCTTATTGGTAATAATACGTCATGATGCTAGAGTAGTCAAACACAATAACCCTTCAACGCTCAGGCGTATGCGGAGGTTTTTTATTTGTTTTGAAGCATATGCAATGATCATAGGTTATGTTTTCTATGCTTATCTTTTTCCAGTTACCCCAAAAAGACCACAAGTATTTCTAGATATTCCACACGTTTTTGGCGCTTTTGTGTTTTTTATAGTGTTTGCTTTGACTGCGACTAAAGCAGTATCTGCAGATAGCGGTACAAAAGCAGTTAAAAAATCTAAAGGCACAACGCAACTGGAGAATAATGCCCGAAATGATCACAAATCGCAAGGAATTTTGGATAGCATAATTAAGTGGTTTAAAAATCTTGAAATCGCACATACTTTGTTGGAGTTTATTAGCGATATGCGATCATTCGGTAAACCCTATAGATCCAGTCCACCAATTAACTTTGTGTCAGAAGAAACATCAATGACAATGGTCACAAATCCTAAGGTCAAGCATACAGCTACTGATATAAAACAAACCAAGCAAAATAAGGAAACAGAAGGCACAAATCAAGCTAAAAACGGAGACGACGAAGTAAAGGATCTTTTAAGAGCAATATATAATAGGAATGTTAAAACAACAAGTAAAATTATACAAGCTAACCCCTATATTGTAAAAGTTAGAGTAGATGGCAAGTCGATTATAAGTATCGCACTTGAGGTATGCCTAGAAGATATAAGAGTAATAAAGAAAGAAGGCAATCAAGTGGTAGCACTGCATATTTACAACCTTAAAGCAAGCGTAGAGATATTAGGTAGCATTTATACAAAGATAAAGAACAATAATTTTGTTATAGAACAAGAGACAATAGAATACGTCCAAAACGAAGTGGTCGAATTAGAAATTAATACGGAATATGCAAGTGAAGGTCCGATAAATAGCATAATAAAATATGCAGAAGGATATACCGAAAAGTATTCTAGGAGACACCAGATAAATAATGTAATTCCCGAAATTCGCACTTATATATTATATGCTAAAAAGCATAAGAATGAGAGCAAGGAGCGTAGGAAGAAGGTTTATGCATAAGCACGTAGACTAGTGTAAATATATCTTGCCATGCAATATCAATACGCCTTGCGCCTTTTCCTTGCACCATTAAGCAAAGAATTTCTGTGCCTTTGCCATGCAAGCCTGCCAGGCCGCGAGTGCGGATTCTCGCTATCAAGAGCTTCTTCTGCATATGTAGCCAAAGTATATCCTTTATTCCTTATGCTTGGCTCAGAAAGCAAATAGTCATTCTTAGCCTTGTTATATGAAGAAAATTTCAGTGCATCTTCAAGAGGTATCAAATAAGCATTAAGTTTTGGAGGATTGCTTATAACGATACCAAACCAGGGATCAGCATTCCATGTTTTTGCAGCTTCCTTAAGTTTATTATACCTTAAAGGAATTTGCGAATGAGATTTTCTATCTTTTACAGATATGCAGTTGAGTCTGCCTTGCCTGAAGCTTAGACCGTTGGAATTTAATGGATGGCCTTTCTTATCTATGGCAAGCAGATCAAAGCCTGAACTGTTAGCCTGAACGACATCCACTACTCCTTTCTTTGCCAGAAGCTGTGCAATATAAGCTTCTCCAAATCTACCAGCAACTGCAGTTTCGTTACCTTTTGGTGCAGACTTTTTTGATTTAGCCATTCAATCATATTTACATGTTAGATGACTATTCTTAAATAGATTTTGCGTTTTATGAGTTGTCCAATAAAAGAATTCATATATATTTTGAGCCCACTATTTAAG
>JBMFSM010000030.1:0-8315 GCA_049967555.1 Candidatus Micrarchaeia archaeon | reverse complement strand
ATGAATTGCCGCAGGTCGGATTTGAACCGACGACATTCCGGTCTCTGCTTCTTGATAAAACCTCTTTCAGAAGTTTTACTTCAGCCGGACGCTCTCCCGGACTGAGCTACTGCGGCATATTTTTAAATTGTACAAACACCTTTTTATTTGTTCTCTTGCGAACTTTTACAAGTATCTTTATAAATAGTTTTTCTGATATCTTTATATATTTTTAATCTGAAAGCTAAATCATGGTGGGTTTGAGAGTAGTAGCAGAAGAGATAAAAAAGCTAAAAATACAAGGTGCAGAAGAGATTGCTGTCGCAGCAATAAATGCATGGAAAAATGCCAGAAACAAGAATATTGCCACAAAAATTCTTGAAAATACAAGACCAACGGAACCAATGCTTCGCAATTCATTAAAATATCTAAAATATTTTGGCGATGCAGATGCAATTCTTTCACTGATAAAAGAAAACAAGGAAAAGATAATAAAATATGGGAGTAGGATTATAAAAAATGACAATGTAATATATACACATTGCCATTCTTCAACAGTAGAAGCAATATTAAAGAAAAGTAAAGATGAAGGCAAGCATTTCGAGGTTCACCTTACAGAGACTAGGCCTCATTTTCAAGGAAGGATCACCGCAACTAATCTCTCTAGATATAATATAAAGACAAAATTATTTGTGGATTCGGCTGTAATGTACGCATTGAAGGATGCCGACTTAATGATTATTGGTTCTGATGCTATAACTTCAAATGGAGATATTATAAATAAGATCGGGAGCAGACTTTTTGCAAAAATCGCGCTTGACATGGGAATACCTGTCTATGTGGCTGCAGACTCTCTTAAATTTGACCCTAAGACAAGGTACGGTTTTTCTGAAGCAATCGAAAAAAGAAGTGAAAAAGAAGTATGGCCAGGCAAGCCTCGTGGCGTTGAAATTGTAAATCCTGTATTTGAAATTGTTCCAGAAGCATATATTTACTCAATGATAACAGAGTTTGGTTTGCTCAAGCCAGAAATGTTAGTTTCCGAACTTGAAAAAAAATATTCGTGGTTATTTTCGTGAATTCCTATGGCAGAAGCTATGGGATTTTTGCAGGTTGATTCGCATGTTGCACAGCAACGTTGGGCAAACCAATTTCATCCAAATGCATGAGCCTGCTTATATTGGCTAAAAAATTGAAAATTTATGAAATTTCATTTATCGGTGATAGCATTTGCGGAAAATTCACTGAGAACATTCTACTTTGCCGAAGTGGCATTGCCAACTTGCAAAAAAGTAGCATGTTCCGTACCATTAATTTATTATATGCAATATTGCAAAAATACATATTATATAATCGGCAATTAATTCCACAACTAGAGTATATGGATTTCGTTGTCGAGTTCAGGTGAATTTTATGGAAATAAAAGATCCTTACATGGATTTTGTGGATACAAAATATAAACCCTCTAATACAGACATAGTCGCTTTGTTTAGGGTTGAGCCATCTAAAGGGATTAGCATGAAAGAAGCTATAGGGCGGGTGGCAAGCGAAAGTAGCAATGGCACGTGGGCTGAGCTCACAACTTTGAAAGAGCATATAAGAAAAATAAGGGCTCGCGCGTTCAATTTCAAAGGCAATTATGTAAAAGTTGCTTACCCTATAGAACTTTTTGAGCTTGGAAGCGTTCCGCAGCTGATGAGCTCGATCGCTGGCAATATATTCGGCATGAAAGCACTTAAAAATCTCAGACTCGAAGATTTTGAATTGCCTAAGGTGTATACAGATTCGTTTAAAGGGCCACAGTTTGGCATAGATGGGGTATTCAACAAAATATTTAAAATGAAAAAGAGGAGACCCCTGCTTGCTCACGTGCCAAAACCAAAGGTGGGCATGACTACTGAGGAGCATGCAGAAGTGGCTAAGAACGCTTGGCTTGGTGGTGTTGACCTTCTAAAAGATGACGAAAATCTGACAAGCCAGAGCTTTAATAAGTTTGAAGATAGAATGAAATTAATGTTCAAATATCGCGATTATGCTGAGAAAGAGACAGGAGAGAAAAAGAGCTATCTTGCCAACGTTACAGCAGAAACAAACGAGATGGTAAAAAGGGCAAAAATAGTCAAAGATTACGGCGGAGAGTATGTGATGGTTGACATACTGACTGCGGGATGGGCTGCGCTTCAAACAATAAGAAATGAATGCGAAGATCTTGGGCTTGCCCTACATGCACATAGAGCTTTTCACGCAGCGTTTACTAAAAATGAAAGGCATGGCATGAGTATGCTAGCAGTTGCCAAGCTCGCAAGGCTTATAGGTGTTGATCAAATACACATAGGCACTGTTGTTGGCAAACTTAATGCCAGCAAGAGTGAAGTGCTTAACATTGACCATGAAATGATACTGGAAAATGTACAAGAAACAAATAAAGTGCTCACTGAAAATTGGTACAGCATAAAACCAGTAGTTCCTGTTTCGTCTGGTGGATTGCATCCTGGCTTAATTCCATTTATAATTCATCTTTTAGGTAATGAAATAGTGGTACAGGCTGGGGGTGGAATAGATGGTCACCCTAACGGAGTTTATGCGGGTGCAAAAGCCATGAGAGCAGCCATAGATGCCACAATAGACAACGTGTCTTTGAGAGAGTATTCAAAGAAAAGCAGTGAACTGGCAGCTGCGCTTAAGTATTGGGGCTACAAAAAAACGATATAAAATCATAACTAAGGTGCATATATACGGGTGTAAACTGTAAGTCACTTTATAAATGTTGAAACTTGTATTGGGTAATTAAATGAATTTCAAAGTAAAAAATATAAATATCGAAGCTGGCGCAAACATAGTGCTGATAAATGAGCATGATGCGGCTTTGCTTGACATTCATCCTGGTGGAAGGCTCGATATGAAAATTAGGCAAAGCCATACAATAGCAATTGCAAACTTGACAAGCATGATTCCGAGGGGCATGCTTGGCGTTACAAAAAGCCTAGGAGACGAGATGAGGATTAAAGATGGCGACAGGGCCGAAGTTGTTGCTGCAGAACAGCCAAAATCGTTATTGGCAATAAAGGAAAGGATAAATGGCAAAAGACTTGGTTATGAGGATTTTTATGAGATAATAAAAGACGGTCTGAAAAACGAGCTAAGTAGAGAAGAGCTTACTGCATTTGTTGTTGCCCTTAATATATATAACCTGGATCTTGAGGAAGCAGAGCATCTCTCTAATGCAATGGTGAACACTGGCGAATACCTTAATTTGGGTAAAAAAAGAATATATGACAAGCATTCAATAGGTGGCGTTCCTGGGGACAAAACAAGCCTGCTTTTAGTTCCTACAATTGCGGCTGCAGGATTGACAATACCAAAAACATCGTCAAGGGCAATAACTTCTGCAGCGGGCACAGCCGATAGGGCAGAGGTGTTGATGCCTGTTTCACTTTCAATTGCAGAAATGAAGAAAGTGGTGAACAAGACAAATGGTTGTTTGGTGTGGGGTGGAGAGATACACATGGCTCCAGCAGATGACATGTTTATAAAGATTGAGTATCCTCTTTCTATAGATCCTCTTCTTCTACCTTCAATAATATCAAAAAAGCGCGCTGCAGGATCTACAGATATGGTGCTTGATATACCAACAGGCGAAACTGTGAAAATAAAATCAAAGGAGGAGGCAAATTTTCTCGCCAAGGATTTCATAACGCTTGGAGAAAGAATGGGTATTTCGATAAGGGGCGCTGTGACAAGCGGCCAGCAGCCAGTAGGCCATGCAATAGGCGCTGCGCTTGAAGCCCAAGAGGCATTAGCTGTGCTTGAAAGAAAGAAGGATGTGCCAGATCTGATAGACAAAGTGGCGAGCTTAGCCGGCATTCTTTTGAGCATGTCTGGGAAGAAAGGCGGGAAAGCCATTGCTAAAAAGCTCATACTGAATGGATCTTCTGAAAAAAAGCTCAGGCAGATCATATCCGAGCAAGGTGGGGATGAGAGCATAAGGGCTGAAGATATAAAAATAGGCGAGCATAGCATGGATATAACTTCTGAATTTGATGGCAATGTATTATCAATAGATAACATAGAGCTAGCGAACGCGGCAAGGATAGCTGGAGCTCCTTCAATGAAAAGTGCAGGTATAATACTGCATAAGAAACTTTGGTCTGAAGTTCATAAAGGAGATACACTACTCACAGTATATTCTGACAGCGCGCCGATGCTTGCTGCCGCTGAAAAATATCTTGTTTCAGTAAATCCAGTGTTAGTGGCGAGCGGCTCTAAGATGTTGCTTAAAGAAATATATGAAAAGCGTTTTGCACAAAGGTTCATAATAGAAAGATAATGCCAATTTGGTGGTTTATTGGACAAGATACTCGTTGTCGTTATAGACGGTGCTGCTGATAGGAAAGTAAAAATTCTTGGAAACAAAACACCGCTCGAAGCGGCAAGAATTCCTTATCTAAATAGACTCGCAATAAAATCTTCTTCTGGAATTATGTATACTGTTGGAAAAGGTTTTGCGCCAGAATCAGATGCCGCTGTGCTTTCTTTGCTTGGATATAACATTAAAAAAGAGTATACAGGTAGAGGTCCACTTGAGGCGTATGGTGCTGATATAAAAATCGGTGAGAATACACTTGCCCTGCGTTCAAATTTCGCATGCATACTTCCCGATAGAACCGTAGTAGATAGAAGGGCGGGCAGGCATATTAGCGGCTTTGAAGCAAGAAAACTTGCAAAAGAGATAAATTTGATACACATAAACGGTGCCAATTTTATGTTCAAGCCAACCGTTGGATACAGAGGCGTTGTTGTAATAAATTCGAATTTTAAGCTTTCATCAAGTATCTCAAATGCAGATATAGGGTATGCCAAGAAAGGCAATGCCTCTGTAGCTCTTGATAGATATTCGAGCAAGCTACCTAGGGTAAAAGCATTAGCCAATAATGTGGCGAGCAGAAGAAGTGCAAGAATAGTGAACGAGATCATTGACAAGGCAATTGCCCGCTTGGGAAGCAGCAAAATAAATTCTGAGCGCGTAAGAAAGGGCCTGCCAGCTGCAAATGCTATTCTACTAAGGGATGCAGGAGTGGGTCTACCTAAAGTAAAAAGTTTCAAGGAGAAATATGGCTTAAATGCTGCTTTCATAACCGAGATGCCTGTTGAGCGCGGCATAGCACGGCTTCTGAAAATGGAGGAAGTGGAGATAAAAAATACAAGCAATCTAAGTGGCAGATATGTTGAAATGGCAAAACACGCAAAAAATGCTTTAGATGAATATGATTTTGTATATGTCCATATAAAAGGTCCAGATGAATTTGGTCACAATGGGGACGCTATTGGCAAGAAAAAAAGCCTTGAACTTACAGATATATTCTTCAAAACTCTTGGAAAAATAAACTATACTATTGCGGTTACTGCCGATCACTCAACGCCTTGCGAGCTCAAAGCCCATTCAAGCGATCCTGTGCCATTAATAATATATAATACAAGAATAAGACAAGACAGGATGAAGTTCAATGAAAATATAGATGCAAAAGGAAGTATTGGGGTTATAAAAGGTGTCGAATTAGTCAAGAAAATTATAGATAGCGCGAGATTATGAATAGTATAATACGTAATATATTGCTTAGAAAAATATACGATTCAAGAGGGAAGCCCACGGTGGAGGCAAAGGTAATCACAAAGGATGGGAAAATCTCTGTTGCTATGGCGCCCAGCGGAACGAGCACAAGCGAATATGAGGTGGTTGCATTCCCTTTGGATAATGTAGAACTAGGAATAAAAAATTTCAATGAAAAGAAAAACAAATTTTTTGGCATAAATGTTGGAGATCAGGAAGAAATTGATACGCTTCTCCACGAAGTTGACGGAACAAGCAATTTCTCAAAAATAGGGGGTAATATAG
This sequence comes from Candidatus Micrarchaeia archaeon, assembly GCA_049967555.1. Taxonomy (GTDB): domain Archaea; phylum Micrarchaeota; class Micrarchaeia; order Micrarchaeales; family CABMGC01; genus JAGDYD01. The sequence goes on along the minus strand of JBMFSM010000030.1, from coordinate 2,443 downwards.
CAACTGCTGTTTCTATTGCTGCAGCCAGATCTGCTGCTGAGCATGAAAAGCTGGAACTTTATCACTATATCTATGAAAAATTTGCAAAGAGCTTTGCAAAAGAAAGCATACCAAGACTTCTTGGAAATATAATAGGTGGCGGAGTTCATTCAAAGTCAAAAATGAATATACAGGAAATTCTTATATCTCCAAATTCGGGCTCCTTAGAAAAAGATGCTTCGATAAGCATAAATCTACGAGCTGAGTTGAGCAAAAAGCTTGGTATATTCTGTTCGAATATCGAGGGGGCAATTGTAACCAGTTATAACGATGTGAAGAATCTTGAGCTTGTCAAAAATATCGTTGAAGAATACAAAAAGAGGGAGCATATAGAGATAGATATAGGTATAGATATGGCTGCGAGCGAGTATTATAGCAAGAGGGAAAGCAAATATTATTTTTCAAAGCCAATGGACAAAGGTCACTATATCAAATTTGTTATAAACTTGGTAGAAAAATTTGAATTGAAATATTTAGAAGACCCACTTGAAGCATCGGATTTCGAGGGGTTTGGAGAATTAAATAAAAATATGAGTAATGTACTCGTTGTTGGTGATGATCTGTATGCTACTAGCAAAAATAGGTTGCTTAAAGGTATAGAAACCAAATCGTCAAACGGTATACTAATAAAAATAAATCAAGTTGGTACAATTACAGATACGCTTGATACAATAAAGTTAGCAAGGCATAACGAGATCGAATGCGTGATATCTCACAGGAGCGGCGAAACTGGCGATACTTTCATATCACATCTTGCTGTTGCCGTAGGGGCAAAATTTATAAAATGCGGAATTATGGGTTGGGAACGCATAGCAAAAATAAATGAGCTTCTTAGAATTCAAGAAACACTATAAACAAATACACAACTTATTCATAACCGATTATAAAATTCAAAGTGTTGCACTTATTCCATCATCGATCCGAATGAATTTTCTACCATCTAATATCATAAACCCCAATTAATCTAAAAAAGATCAATAAATCTTGATAGCAAAAAGCAGCGGTATAATTTCATTTAATGTTGCCTCCACTTGCTTTTGTTACCAAAATGGTGGGCAAAATGCGATGAGCTCTTATTTTCTTGCCTGTGGTAATTGGAATGGGATCTTTGCTTGTATGTAAAATATTTCGAAAAATTTACATTTTTGAACTTGTTCGAATCCACATTGACATATATCATGTTCGCCCCAGAAAAATCTTCTATATCTCTAAGTAGATCTTGTTGTGCACTTTCAAATATAGTGAATGCTCTGCCATCCTTCCCCATTCTTGCTGATCTGCCTACCCTATGCACATAAAATGCAGGGTCTTCTGGTGCATCGAAATTAATTATGTCTGTTATGTTGCTTATGTCAAGGCCCCTTGCGGCCACATTAGTTGCTATAAGTAAACCATTTTGTGTTTCTCTAAATTGCTTTATGGCTATTTCACGTCTTGCTTGTGTCATGCCTCCATGAAGAAGAAGAACGTTGGAATGGAAATCGGAGAGAATTTTGTAAATAATATTGGCGCTACTCTGTGTTCTGACAAAAATTATAGCTTTTTTCGGACTTGCATCTTCTAAATATGCGAGCAATGTTGAGAATTTTGCAGATTTGCTCACTGTTGTGTATAAATTTTTTATAGATCCCACAACTAGATGATCTTCATTTCCAACCTCTATGGTTTTGACTTCTTCTTTTGCATATTTTTTTGCAACATTTTTAACCTCGAAAGGCATTGTAGCTGAAAACATCAGAAGTTGTCTATCATCCGAAGTGCCTTCTATAATTCTTTCCACATCATCTATAAATCCCATATCAAACATTATATCTGCTTCATCAAGCACCAAAAAATGAACTGTGCTTAGATCTATCGCTCCTCTATTTACCAAATCCAGCAACCTGCCTGGCGTGCCTATTATCATCTCCACCCCCCTATTTATTGTTTTTATCTGCTGATCTATAGATACGCCCCCATATACAAGCGCTATATTGTACGCCAAACGATTGCAGAGCTTCTGCGCAACGCCATGTACTTGTTTTGCGAGTTCTCTTGTAGGCACGACTACAACAGCATCAAGTCTGCCTTGATGTATGTTGTTTAGCACTGGTATAAGAAATGCCAATGTCTTTCCAGTACCTGTCTTTGCTCGGACTATAACATCTTTTCCAGACAGTATCTCTGGAATTGCTTTTGCCTGTACTTCTGTTGGCTCTGTCATATTCATATTTTCTGTTGCTTCTACTATCTCCTGTTTTATGTTGAGTGACTTAAAACTGTTCAAATTAACACCTTTTATTATATAATACAATGGTCACGGCAAAAATAGAATGCAGTTTTGCTTTCTAATTTATAAATAGCAACAGCATTTCTTTGCCTATCTCGATAATCTTTTATATTTTTGATAAATATATTGATAAAT
>JBMFSM010000029.1:0-8545 GCA_049967555.1 Candidatus Micrarchaeia archaeon | reverse complement strand
GCTAAGCATTTTTGTAAATGAAAAGATAAAATAAGAAAATATTAAAATAATAAAACAAATAGGAGTGGGTGCAAAAACCCACATAAAAATCAATAAATTGCTTCTATACCTTCAAGCCTCATAGGGACTACATCCTCTTTTGGCTTTGTGCCAAACTTTGCCTTTACACCGGTTATTACAGACATAACCCTTATTTGATCATTAAATTCAGGATGCATACGTGCTCCGAATATCACGTTTGCATTTGGCGAGAGCCCCTGCGTTACACCTTCCCCTATCCTTGTTGCCTCGCTTATGGTCAGATTACCTCCGCCAACAACATGTATCAATGCACCTTTGGCACCATCTATATCCACATCAAGCAAAGGATGCTGCAATGTAGAGGATATTGCTTTTTCTACTCTGTCTGTACCTGAACCAGAGCCTATATTTATTACAGCCATGCCTGTATTCATTACAACATTCCTTAAATCGGCAAAATCTAAATTAATAAGGCTTGGTAATGTTATTGTATCTGCTATGCCTTTCACAGCATTTCCGGTTATGTTATCTACAAGGGCAAATGCGCGCTCTATTGGTAAATTTGGCACATAAGAAAGAAGCCTATTGTTTTCTATTACTATTGCGGTATCCACCTCTTTTGTAAGCTGCTGGATACCCCATTCTGCCTTCTCCTTTCTGCTTCTTTCAAGTGCAAAAGGAAAAGTTACAGCAGCAATTACAGTTGCACCGCTCTCTTTTGCTATTTTAGCAACAACTGGGGCAGCACCCGTGCCTGTTCCGCCACCCATTCCAGCTGCTATAAAAATTAGATCATAGCCTTCTAGGATCTTTTCTATTTCTCCTCTGCTCGCATCCGCTGATTTTGCAGCAATTTCAGGATAGCCTCCAGCACCGAGACCACTGGTTATCTCCTTTCCTATAAGGAGTTTTTTATGAGTATTTATAATATTCAGATGAGCAAGATCTGTATTTATAGCGATTGTATCCGCACTTTTTATCCCGTTTGTATAAAGCCTGTTAACTAAATTGCTTCCTTGGCCACCAACCCCTACGACAGCAATCCTCGGGGTAAACGAATCATAGTCCTCTACCATAGTTTCACCTACAAATATAAAAATAAAAAATCAAATCATTTCAAGATCGTTGTAAGATCCTTTTTCCTTTTCTTCGGATTTGCCTATTATGCTGGCCCCTTTGACACCTGTTACTATAGCAACTATTTCTATTTGCCCTTCATAACCAGGTATTATTCTTGCACCCCATTTCACATTTGCCTTTGGATCCATACGCTCTGTTATAAGCTCTCCTGCTTTTATTGCGTCGCCAAGCGTAAGATCTGAAGCACCCGATATGTGTATAAGGGCACCTTTTGCGTTTTCAAAATCCACATCGAGGAGCTTGTTCTTTAATACAGCTTCAGCAGCAGACATCACTTTGTCATTGCCTTTGCCTGTGCCAACTGAGATAAATCCTACATCTCCGCTTCCCATTATAGACCTTACATCTGCAAAATCTATGTTAATCAAGCTAGGTTGTGTTATAGTCCAGACCAATCCACCTATGGCTTTTGCCAATATATCATCAGCCATAGCGAATGCATCTGGCATAGGCAAGTTAGGTACAAGTTTAACAAGTCTGTTGTTATCTAATATTATTACACTGTCGCTATATTTTCTAAGTCTTTGTATACCCTCCTCTGCTTTAACTTTCCTTACTCTTTCCAAATCAAAAGGATATGTTACCATTGCTACAACTATTGCGCCTTGCTCCTTGGCTATTTGCGCCACAACAGGTATTGCACCAGTGCCTGTTCCGCCACCCATACCTGCACAGAGGAAAACTAGCTGAGCACCAGAAACTACTTCTTCTATTGATTGCCTGTCAACCTCTGCAGCTTTTGCACCTACGCTCGGATCTCCTCCAGCGCCCAAGCCCCTTGTTATGCTTTTCCCTATAAGTATCTTTTTAATTCTGTCATCAATAATTTTGAAATGCTGAGCATCAGTATTCAAAGCAACAAGCTCTGTGCCTTTTACACCAACTTTTAAAAGCCTGTTTACAGTGTTGTTACCAGCTCCACCAACTCCTATTGTTACAATCTTAATCTGAGGTGTTGCTCCAAGATCTTGCTCATTGCCACTCTTGCCCAAAAATTCATTCGCAAAGTCTACCATACTGATCGCCTGATAATAAATATATTATATAAATTTAAAAATCTTTTGTAAAAAAATGGAATAGTGGAAAAACATTTATCAATTTGACAATAAGGGATATAAAACACCAAGATGATATACTTTTATAAACAAAATGAGAAACTAAATTTCCGAAAGTTTTTCTTTTTTTTGCTGGGCAAACATCTCAATTATTTCTTTTGAAGTTGTAGCATCTTCCGGGCTTTTGTCACTCCTTATAGTACCTATAATTCTCGGAAATCTTAAAGCATAACCGATATTTGCATCGCTTTCACTCATGCCACACGTATGTGTGGGCGATTTGGTTATTTCATCAGCCCTTACAGTTACGACATATTTAGGTTCCACCCAAAAGTCTGGTTCCATGTTTGAGATTACTCTTGCAGGTTTTGCCTTAACTTTTATTTTTTCCAATATGGATCCAAGTTCTTTCATAAGCTCTTCACTGAAGCCTGTGCCTATTTTTGTTATAGTTTCAAAAACATCATTTTTGCTATTGTATACGCCACAGAGCAGACCACCAAATTTGAATTCTGCCCTTGTACCTTTCCCAAGATAATAACCAAGTATCACGAGATCTACAGTGTCTGAAAGCTCGCCCCTATAGCTTCTTTTCATCTTTATCCAGCTGAATTTCCTAGCGCCTGCGACATATCTTGAGTTTAGCTCCTTGGCTACAATACCCTCAAGCCCTCTTTCTATTGCTTCTTCAAAATATCTCTCAAGGTCTTTTGGAGAATCAACAACAATTCTATCAGAAAGGCGAATTGTGCCTTTATTCTTGACAATCTTCTCAAGTGTTGCCCTTCTCTCATGATAAGGTTTTTCTAAAAACCCTTTTCCATCTAGAAATATTAGATCAAAGGCAAAAAGATGGAGAGGCAGCTCTTGGCTCATTTCATCTATTCCGTGCTTCCTTTTTCTTTGTATTGTTTCTTGAAAAGGATGAAATTCTCCTGTGATATCATTATAAGCTATTGCTTCGCCTTCTATTATTGCGTTCTCTGCATCAAGCTCCTCGAGGGCCGCTTTTGCTATTTCAGGAAACATAGGAGTGAGCCTCTCAAGTCTTCTTGAAAATATTTCTACTTTTTTGGATTTTTTATCTACATGAACTTGCGCCCTGAGCCCATCGTATTTGCTCTCAACCGCACACCGCCCATGCATCTTTTCCAGAATTTCATCAGCAGTAGGCAAACGCTCAGCTAATGCAGGTCTTATTGGATTGAATAACTGCACCTTGAAATTTTCTATGCCTTTTGTGCCTTCTTCAGCTAACGTCTCAGCGACCTTTCCCAGATCACTGCATATATTATATGCGTTTTCAAGCTTAATTTTAAACTTTCTATCTCCTGTTGCGAGCATTGAAAGAGCCTCGAGTATTGTTGCATCGCCAACGCCGAGCCTGAGAGTACCAAGCAAAAACCTTGTTATATATCTCCCCTCGAGCGGAGATGAAGCAGAGAGTAGCTCAGCCAACATTTTTATTTTGGCATCTTGGCTCCCTTCGCCAGAGGTGGTTGCTATTTTATATACCGTATCAAAAACCTCAGCAAGGTCGAATTTTCTTGAGCTCATCCTCTTAAGTCTAGATTTAGAGATAAATTTTTCAGCACTTTCGCCTAAGTCACCTGTCTTTTTAAAATCTTTTTCCACATCTTCTTTGTTAAATCCAGAAGCCCTAGATATTGATAATTCTACAAGTTTGTCTGCCATGCCTGTTTCTATACCTTCAAATGGTGGTCCTAATATACCTTGAGTCATATAGACAAGCCTTTTAAGTTCCTCTTTTTTTGCTTTTTTGAAGAGGTCGGTAAGCAAGTCCATCATTTCAAGCCTTGATGAAACACCTTCCAGTTTTTCATAATACTTTGCAACCTCCTCGAACAGCATAACACCACATTTGTAAATGCGAAGAAAGAGTATTTATAATCTTTTCCCAAAAAGGAAAGTAATTAAAATATTTGCAAAATATACATTAGATTTTTTAAGGCTTGGCAAAAAATAAAGATAGGTGATTTTATGAAAAGTTTTGCATGCAGGGATATAGGCATGGATTGTGACTTTGTAGCCAAGGCAAAGACTGAAGAACAGCTTATGAAGAAAATAGCGGCTCACGCTAAAAAAGCACACAACATGCAGACAATAGACGATGCAACAATGGGAAAAATAAAGGCAGCAATAAAAGAAGAGTAATGCTTATTTACTTTTTTTTCTTTTTATCTTTTATTTTTTATTTTATTTTCTATTTTTATCTTATTTTAGGGCTAATAGTATAGATATATAAAGTGACATTCACCCACGAATAAATTCATGGGGTTCCTTACGATTTAAGGTTTGTTTCAACCATTGGCATCATTGCGCCATCTGTGCCCAAGCCGATAGTATAGAAGTGTACCAGAACACCTGCTCCCATCCTGCTGCACTGCTGTAATTTGATTAGGGGATTTATCCAACGAGTTCAAGCTGGCTTTCTGTTAAGCATCCTATAAAAGCAATCGAATTGAGCAAACAAAGCAGAAACAAACATTATGAATATTTGTTTGAAATGTTGTGAATATTTGTTTGTGGAAATGTATTAGATTATACCCAGCTTTGCTCTGACATTTGGGGTCATCATATCTGGACTCCATAGAGGATCCCAGACAAGCTCTATTTCAACCTTTCCAACATCTGGTATATTTTCAAGCCTTAGCTGCACATCTGCTAATATAATACTTATTACCGGGCACATTGGGCTTGTCATCGTAAGCTTTACTTTTATATTATTTTCCTTATTGATTTCTATACTATAAATCAAACCTAGATCTATTAGATTTAAACCTACTTCTGGGTCTGTACAGTTCTTGAGTGTATCAACAACTTCTTTTATCCCTATTCTGTGCATGTGACACCACTTACAATAAATGTATAAATCTACTGCCCACAATGATTAATTAGATTTTTATTGCACCTCGCATAGAGGAGAATTCGTTATCCAATAGCACATATGGTTCGACGTGCAAGTATTATTTCCATTATCTTTGTTCAAGCTTGATGAGTTTGTAGCAAATCCAGTACATATTGCACCATATTTGCCCATGTTTAGGAAAGAATTTCCTTGCAGAATGTCTATAGTGGAATTAAGTAGATACAGGCCAATATTGCCGTAATTTGCTTTGTTGCTTATTATCTGGTATCCATTTCCGCCTGTGAGTTGTATAGATACATTAGTGTCTGCAATGTTGTTATTCTTGATTATTCCGTAATTTGTATTAATTAAAAGTATCCCGTATGATGAATTCAGGATTGTATTATTGAACAGTCTAGGATATGCGCCATTACTCTGCGATATTGCGATATTAGTATTTACTATTGTGTTATTTATTACCTGCATGTAACTTCCACCACCTGTTTTTACTGCGTACGTAAAATTCTTTAGATAGCAATTTTCCACTTTCACATTACTTGAGTTTTCTATGTTGACAAATGTTCCACCATTCAGCGCAAATATTGTATGATGATTGCAATTTATTAGGGTGCTGTTTGCGCTGCTGTTTTTTGTATTATATATGTTAAACATAATATCTCCATAATTATACAATATATCCTGCGAGAGTACAACTGTTGCTGGAGTGCTAAAAGATAGAGGAGTCATTCCTAGGCTCTGACTATTTAATTCGACAAGCCAGATGCAATTTCCTTTTGTATTTCCAAAATTTACACCGTTAAGCTCATCGTATATATTTGATGAATTCTTTGAACATGCATAATCTAATTTATTTGAATATGCTGAATTATTGAAAATATTGTTGTTATTGGAATTTTCTATGAAAAATCCATATTTTGCATTGCTGGTTGCATTATTGTATTTTATAAGGTTGTTTGTTGAATTGTCTATAATAAATCCGCTGCTATTTACTCCATCATATGCATAATTGTTGCTTATTATACTGTTGAAAACGTGGTCTATTAGATAGCCTATATTATCAAATGTTGACAATTTTATATTAAATATGTCACCATATTTTGTGTTTTTAAGAATTACACCTACGCCGACATTCGAAATGCTCATGTTTTTCAATTTTATATAAGGTGTATTATTCGCCACTATGCCTGACCAAAACTTTTTGACATTGCAATTATTTATAGAAACATTACTTTCGTTTAATATTGTAAACGCAGAGCCTGTGCCTGTACCACTTATAAGCGCCCCATTGCAGTTCAAGCTCACGTTACTTGCTTTTATAGTAAAACAGTTTGGCACTGCTTTTATATTGCCAGTTATTGAATAATTTCCAGGGTTTGTTATTGTGGTACAATTGCTAAGCGGATATAAACTTATCGGTGGCAAAGCGTGCCTTGAGCAAGATATTCCCCAATTGCAGTCAGTAACGCCACATGAAACACTTATAAACATGCTTGGAGAAACATTATAAGAAGAAGCTGTGCAATATAAGTCACCATTCTTGTTTCCATTTAGGTTTCCATTATAATATATGTTACTGCCCCCAGTATTTGCATAGATCCCATAGTTATTATTTGTAAAGTTAAAATTGCTAAATGTAAAGCTACTTGTTCTATTAATAAATGCGCCATATATGTTCTTGCTCCCGGTGATGTTTAGTGCCTCGCCAGAATTCATATTATTTACAAAAATACCGTAAGTATTGTTGATGAATTTTATATTATTAATTTTAGGATATAAAACAGAATTGAGATATATACCAAAAGTACTATTTTTTATTACACAGTTTTCGACACTTTGATTATAATTACCAGTTATACTGATAGCATAGCCTGAATTAGAAATTGTGTGACCATTGCAATTTAGTTCAACATTTGGTTGGTTTATATTTATGCAAGGTGTTGTCTTTGATATTTTATTTGACATGTTCATATATTGTGTAGCAGAAATGTTAGAGATAATAGTATACGCGCCTGGCTTATTTATAGTACCGCAGCTGGTTATATTTCCCTGAAGATTTATTGTACTCATGTTTAGCGGTTCGTTAGATTGTGAGCACCATGCAAAATTGCAATTTGAATTTTTTGCACAGATTACATTTCTAAATATATTTGATTTCGAAAAGCCTGCATTTTCATAACAAGCAAAATCTTGCAGGTTGTTGCTGAGCGTGTCACTTATAAATTTATTACCTGTTGAATTGACAAAGAAACCATAATATGCATTCCCATATAAAGTATCATTTGAAAATGTGTTATTTCCACCCCCCTGTATATTTATACCACCATATGAGCTTGTTGAGACAGACGCTAATGTATTTTCAACATTGATAGAAGAAGTATTTTTCAGAAATATATTTGCCATAGTATTCTTAGTTATATTACAATTGTTTATTATAGAATTATTTACATTTTCAAAATATATCCCAAAAGAGAACTGTGTTACACCAAAACTGTTGATTGTTATATTGTTTACATTTTTCGCCATTATTCCATAAGTAAAAGGAGGCACACCAGAATATGGGCCGCTACCTTTCAGCTTGTTTGAATTACCTATGAGCTCTACGTTGTTTGACCTGATATTTATACAGCTTCCTTTCAACAAACTTATATTAATATTTTTTGATAAATAATATCTTCCAGGCTGGGTTATATTTGTGCAACTGGTTATTTCTTCCATAACCTGCTGCTTTATTGTTGTGTTAGTTTTTATTGCAGTTACATTCTTCACAGGAACAGAGGGCTTTGGCGACGAAATTAATACAACTGCTGCAATAAGTATTATGAGTACAACCCCAATATACAGAATCATTTTTTTCTCTTTGCCTCCTTTTTTGTTTTGTTCAGGTACTTGCTGCTGAGTTTGCTGTGCCTGTGGTTGCTGCGAGGATTGTGTTTGTGGTTGTTTAGGTTGCTGCCCTGGGATAAAATTTTCTATAGGTGGCAATTGCTGGTTGCTTTGCGCTTCTTGCTTATTATTATTTGTCAATTCGCCATTTTCATCCATATAATCAGCCATAACAAAAATATTTACTATCATATATATTTATATTTATCTAAATATCCATAAAGTGTAAAAAAGCAAAAAACCTAGAAGTATGTGCCCTGATAGCTCAGTGGTAGAGCGCCTGTCTCGTACATTTTTTGAAAAAAAATGTTCAAAAAGATAAGAAAACAGGAGGTCGGGGGTTCAATTCCCCTTCAGGGCTTATAGATAAATGTTTCGAAGCCCCATAGTATAGTTATTTAACTTCTCCTTACAGAATGCTTAGCAGAAAGCCCACGATTTCAATCGTGGGATGAAGGCGGAATGCATAAATTTATTAATTGTATCTAAATATATAATATGATAGTGAAGTAAATGAAATTGACTCAGGTTGTAAAGGTGGAGGGCGATTATGAAA
>JBMFSM010000028.1:0-8967 GCA_049967555.1 Candidatus Micrarchaeia archaeon | reverse complement strand
GAATTTATTCGTGGGAGGGTGTCAGTATCGGAAGATAGAATGCAACCCTATAGAGTTTATATTAACGACGATGAAAAGATTGTGACATCCACCCACCCGTAAACGGAGTGGATTTCCCAAGCGAACAATAGTATAGTATTATTTGTTCCAAATGGAAAAAGGAACAAGGTGCCGAGGCCACCAACTGATGAAACAAATGCCTACCGATTCCTGCTGTTCGCTCTTATCCCACCTATAAAGAGCGTGGAATTTCCCGCTCACTTTGTTAAGAAGTTGCCCAAGATTAAGTATATAAGTTTTGCAGCTGTATAATTTGGAGCTTCAAGGTAGGGGATGGGGCTCAACTCTACAATATCTAAACCCACAAGTTTTTTCTCTTTCGCTATCCCACCAATTATCTTTGTAAGTTCATTGAATGTTAAGCCATCAGGTTCAGGCGTGCCGACGCTAGGCATTATGCTAGGATCCAACACATCTAAATCTACAGTAATGTAAACATCCTTAGTTGTAAGCTCATTTATGGACTTTATCACATTCTGTATGTCATTATGCACTTGATCAGCAAAAAAAATTTGCAAGGAATTGAGCTTCTTTGCGGATTCTTCATCTATGCTTCTTATACCCACCTGCACCACATTGTTAAAAAGCTCTTTCGCCCTCGCCATTACTGTGGCGTGCATATATTTGCTACCGAACAACGAATCTCTCGAATCTGAATGGGCATCAAACTGAATTATACTTATCTCACCACCTGAATCTTTAAACGCTTTAAGAGCACCCAGGGTTATGGTATGTTCCCCACCAAGCAGAAGAGGTATTTTTTTGTCGTTCAATATGATCCCGACCTCTTTTTCTATTCTGCTTATCATGTTCTCCGGAGAGCTCATGTCTGGAGCAAGCTCATCTGTTGTGTATATACCTATCTTGCTTATATCTGCGCCGATTTCGCAGCTGTAAAGCTCGATGTTTCTGCTCGCCGCGATAATTGCATGTGGCCCATTTCTAGCACCGGGTTGATAGGTAACAGTAGAGTCATAAGGCACTGGCAGTGCAACTACCTTTGCTGTGCTATAGTCGGCATTATCTATACCAAAGAGATTATATTTTGGTAGCGTATTAAGCGGCTCCATATAAACCATATAAATATATAAGTTGAATAAGCTTTTAATTTGGTAGCATGTACAGTAAAATTGTAGCAATTTTGAAGCTCACTAGAATAGAGCACAGCATTATGCTTATTGTAGCTGTTTTAGCGGCAGAGATTATAGCAAAGGGCCTGCCTAGCTACCCAGTACTGGCGTTGAGTATAATAACTCCTATATTCATAAGCATGGCTTCTTTTGCGATAAATGACTATTTTGATATAGAGGTCGACAAGGCAAATGGGAAGAAAAATAGGCCTCTAGTGAATGGAAGCCTTAAGCCTAAGGATGCAGTTGCGGTTACGGTCGCATCGCTTGCTATAGGTTTTGGGGCGAGCTATTTCATAAATATTTACTGCTTTGCAATAGCTATTGCATTCGGATTGCTGGCTGTCTTATATGCTTATATGCTAAAGGAGAAACTTTTGGTCGGCAACATGTATGTGGCATTTTCTATGGCAATACCTTTTGTATTCGGAAATTATGTAGTTTCAAATACCTTTGGAATTAGCATTATCCTGATATCCACATTGATATTCTTCAGCGGATTGGCAAGGGAGATACAGGGGACGATAAGAGATCTGAAAGGAGACATGCTTGCAAGAAATGCGAAAACATTGCCAAAAGTAATAGGTATAACAAAATCTGCAATTATCTCGTTGGTATTTTATTTGCTATCGATAGCGATAAGCTTGTACCTTTTTGTTGCTGTAGAGCCTTTTAGGTATAATATTGCCTATATAACACTTATATCAATAACAGATATAATCCTGGTTTATATAGGAATCGGCTACATAAGAAAGAGAGACGGTAAATTTTATGCGCTTGCAAGGAATGCTTCACTCGCTGCGATGAGCCTAGCGCTTTTTGCAATTCTTATTGCCCCGCTCATCTAACCCGTATTTGAATATTTTCCTTAGTTCTTTTGTTTCTTTCGCGGGATCCACATCCTTGTCGACAGGATATAAGTCTTTCTCAATGCCGGCATACAGCATATCGACATTTTTACTATACAAATCGTCTTTTTTTCTTGGTATTACATGAATATGGACGTGATTTATCTCTCTGCCTGAGTATGGACCTATATTGGAGGTTAAATTGTATGAGTCCGCCTTGTATTTTGACATCAGTATAGGGAGTATTTTTTTAACTGCATGCAATATATCCAACCATTCATCTTCTTTAAGATCCTGTATGAATTCAACATGCCTTTTTGGAATTATCAATGAGTGGCCTGGAAGTATCGGCCTTATATTATAAAGTATATAGATATATTTTGACTCATAATATGCCTGCTTGATTAACACTTTTTTATTACAGAAAACATCTTTCAAACTTATCGCCTCAAATCCTTTCTTTTGCTCTTAATTTTATTCTCTGCTTTAAGGCACGGCGGCCTTACAGTATTTATTATAAGCAATACCATTATTACAAAAAGTATTATTGTGATTACAAACAGTATGGCGTATATCTGTTGGATTTCGGTTGACAGCTGGACAAACTGCTGCGATTGCAGATAATTCGGCTGCGATTCGTTTAAATAGACAAATGAATTATTGATGAGCTTATTTGCTGCGCTCAGATTTGATGCCAGCAGCGCAAGAGAGTATGCTGTCTGTAGATCACTTATATTTTTGGTAATATTATATTCAGAGATGTAAAATTCGGAAGATTTTGCAAATTGATTTGGCCATATCCCATATCTGGAGCTGTTTATTAAACTAGATTCAATTGAAAGATATTGTGAAGCATTATAGTTTGGTATTACTGGGTTGTTGAAGATTCTGGCGTAAATGGCGCTATAAATAGAAGAGGGATAGTTTCCATTGTTGTAGAAGTACAGGGCACTCTGAGAATATAAACTGCTGCCATATGCACTGGCATTATTTACCAACTTATATGCATAGGCTTTTAGCTTGCTCGAAGAAACTGGCGTACCGTTAATACTTGCTGCGATGTTGTACATGTCCTGCGCTGCAAGGCACCAGCCATACGCCTCGCCGGCTGTGTAAATACTATCAAAAACCTCATCGCTGGTTGTACTTTGATTCAACATCTCGGCAGCATTGTTTATTGTTATGTTTCCAAATTCCTGCCTTAGCTCGCCCCCTATTACATACTCGTAGTTTGAATTTGTGAGCTGCGGTGGCTGAAGCGAAGAGCAATAAGAGGATATTTGAGAGATAAGCTGGCTTGCACTTGCATTGCTTGTTTCGTTGGAATGCTCTAAAACAAAAGCCTGCGCAAACAAAAGATATGAAAAATCGGCTGCGGTATAAAGATAGCCTTTCTGCGCTATCATGGCATATTTACTCATGTCTTTCTCAAAAGATGACTTAGCGGCATAATATCTGTTGGATATGCCTTTAATCGTATTATTGGTAAAATTAAATGTAAATGAAGTGAGGTTCTGAAAATCTGTTAAATTGCATTCAGAACAATTTAGATTTGCATATGGCAACATGCCCGTGTGGTAATCGTTAGAGATAGAATAATTTAACCATGATGGAAGTTCCCTGCCAGTTGCAAGCTGCAAAGCTTGTGAAACATTTTTCACTTCGACAATAGGTATATTGAAAGCTTGCTGTGCTATGTAATAGATAAAATTTTCGAAGCTGCCATTTGCAGCATAAGGAGCAAGGATGAAGCTTAGGTTGTGCTGCTTAGCTGCAGAAACCTTGTCATATATGCCACCTATTTCTCCTACAGAGCCGTTTGGTTCTATAACCCCAGTTAGCGTAAAGTTGTGCAACAAAGGCACATGCGAGAGGGCAGATATTGCATCAAGTGTAAAAGCCAAGCCTCCGCTTGGACCAGACACACTTACATTTTTATCATATATAGTATAATAGAAATTATACGAGCTTTTGTTTAATCCAAGATAACTGCACGCATAAGCTACAGCAGCCTCGGCAGAGTTTAGAGTACTCGCACCAACCGAAGATGGACCAGTTATGCTTACAGTACCATTTCCAGTCGTGACATTAAGTTGAAATATAGTCAAAGTGCCCTTGTTCTCTCCAGTAAGTACTGCAGGTGCATATATAGACGCATTACCTATCTGGCTCGCATGCAACTGGATCAGGAAAATCGAAAAAATAACCACGTATATAAAGTATTTCATAAGATACACCAAGGTCAATGCAAAAAAACTTTTGCTTTTTGCATATACTAAACATTATTTATGCATTCCGCATTTGTAAACTGTGTTTGATTCCAGCCCAAACTGTTAACAACACTGTCGTTTTTTGATAATATTATTTTTTAGTTATATAAATTTATTCTTTTCCGTAGTCAGACATCCTCTTTTGCTTCCATATGATACTCTCTGGCTTTTTTATTCTGTTAAGAAGATCAACAACGCCAAACACTCCATCATAGCCAGGTACAAGGGTGACATTGGCGCTCCTCATGTTTTCTATTGCCTTACCTAGATCATTATCAATTTCATTTATCTCTTCTACATTTTCATTCAGAAGAACCTGCACTTCGCTCTTGTATTTGTTTATAAGCTTTGAATAAAGCTCTTTGACGCGCTGCGTGCCTTTTCCCTTGCCAGTTATATAAGAAAGTACTTCTATGAGTGGCACGGCATAGGCATATCGAGGAGCATCTTTTGGGATATATCCCTCTGGCCTGTCGGCAAGTTCATTGACTCTATGCAACACACCTACCACCAAAGGCTTTCCACAAACAGGGCATATATTATTGAACTTTTTAGCTTCTTCCGGACTTAGCGAAACATTGCAATTCCTATGACCGTCGTAATGATATTTACCTTCTTCAGGATAATATTCAATAGTCATGTCTATACCTTTCCCTTTCGTCTTCCTTTTTATTATTGAATCATTCAATGCTTTGTATGATAAAGATTCAAGTTCAAAAACAGTCATTTCTCTCCCTATGTTTTGGGCGGAATGCGCATCGCTGCTAGAAATTAGCGAATATTTATCAAGCTCTGAAAGCCGCCAATTCATCTTTGGATCTGAAGACAATCCTGTCTCAAGTGCATGTATTTTTTTGTCTTCTTCTTTGTAGCATTCTTTTATGGAATTGAAGCCATTCTGACTTCCCATACAACCATAAAATGGGGTCCAATTGTGCGCAGGATATATAAGTATATTTTCATCAATAGAGGAAATTTTTTCTACCATCTCAGCCGGATCGACACTGAGGATCGGCCTACCATCAGCAGAAAGGCTTCCGTAGTTTGAAAGTATTTCGCTTATTTGTTCAGCAACCTCCAAAGATGGCGCATGTAGAATATGGTGCACTTTTTTTACACTGCCATCTTCTCTGAATATTGTTGAAACCTCGACGGTGAGTATAAATTTCATATTTTTGTATTCGTACAAACCCTCTTCTGCAGGCTTGAGCTTCTTCTTCAGCTCATCAATCCATAAAGGGTGTGTGAAATCACCAGTACCTACAATGTTTATACCTTTATTTTTGGCACCGTCTGCTATTCCATCCAAATTAAGGTTTTCGCTTGTAGCTCTTGAATACTTGCTATGTATATGGAAATCACAAAATATTTTCATTAGATTACCTATCTAATACTCCATTTTTTGGACATATCTTATTTATTACACAGCGCTGACATTCAGGATTGGTGCTTTTGCAGACAGCCTTGCCGTGCTGCTTCAAAACATAGGCTATATTGTGCCAGTATTTCCTGTCAACAGATTTCATAAGATCACTTTCAATAAGCTCTGGTTTGGTATTTTTACTTAGGCCTATCCTATATGAGAGTTTTATAACCCACACATCAACAGGTATGCCTTCCACCTTATTGAAGGCGTTGATTAAAATTGTGTTGGCAGTCTTTCTTCCAACACCGGGCAGCTCCAGTAGCTCTTCCATTTCATTAGGCACGATACCATTATATTTCTCTGCGATTATTTTGCACGCACTTATTATATTCTTGGCTTTGTTTCCAGCATAGGAAACCCTTCTGATATATTTTAAAAGATCCTCTTCTTTGGCGCTTGCATAATCGCCTGCGCTTCTAAAATTTTTGAATAGCTCAGGAGTAATTGCGTTTACAACCTCATCGCGAGTTTGCGCAGAGAGTATAGCAGCTACGAGCAGCTCAAGAGGTGTAGAGAAATTAAGATAGTATGTTGAGCCAGGGTAAGCTTTTTCAAGCTCTGACACAACCTTCTCGACTTCAGCCTTGGAGAGGAGCTTGAACATCTACTCAACCCAACTTGTATCCTATGTCGCGCAGAAACTTTCTCCTTGCTTTTTTGTCTTTTATTGTTTCTATACCCTTAGCAGCATTTCCATCAGCTACACCCAGGACTGCTCTGCCTTCTCCTGTGTTTACAATTAGAACCTCAACGTTGTTTGCAGTGGCGCAGTATATGCGCACGACTTCCGGTACAGATTTCAGCGCATTAACAACATTTATTGGATAAGCATCCTTCAAAAGAATTACAAAAGTGTGGCCAGCACCTATATTTAGCGCGTTTTTTGATGCTCGCGCAACCATTTCATTTTCATTACCTTCGCTTCTTACAAGGCACGGCCCACTGGCTTCTACAAAAGCGACCCCAAATTTTATCCCAGGTACGGAATTTATCAAAGCCTCATATATATCTTCAGCACTTTTTATAAAACCCGCATGACCTATAATAATCTGCTCCCCTTTATCCTTCTCTATTTTCACGGATTTTATTTCCATATATACACCAAAACAAAAACAATAGGAAAAGAAAGATTTAATAGTTTTGCACAAAATGCAGCAAAAAGAAGAATAATAAAGAAGATAAAAAAATAAAAATTACTTTGAAAGTTCTATCTGTATTGCGCTAACCTTTGATTTTGTTCCGTCTTCGTTTGTCAATTCTTCAGAGCTTATTGAGATGTTATTTACTTTCACATCATTGACAAACCTGTTCCTTGCGATTTCTGCTACATCTACAGCCCTGGAAATTGTATTTCCTCTAGCCTTTATTGTCACTTTTTTCGCTCCGTTGTTGAACTGTGTTACTACAGCTAGCACGTAGTTCATAGCTGGCTTTTTGCCCACATAGATTACATTTTCTGGTATTGATTCTTTTTCTTCAGCCATTGTTTCACCTTTTTGTCAGCATGTTATTTTCAAATTGATTGCAGTATATTGTTTGCTAGAGTATTGACATTAATGTCTATATATACTTTTCTGTTTTCTTTTTATATTTTTTGTATTATCTATTGAAAGGCGTTTTCATAAAAACAAACTTTATTGATAAAAATATTGCTTAATAACAAAATTCTGTTGCGCCAATAAATCCTTATTGCATTTCTTTTATTATGGAGTCTTTTATGCTCTTTTTTGCCACTTCTGCTATCTTTATTTCTTGCAATATTTTCTTTATTACTTTAGGTTCTGAGCTTGTGGCTGGATTTTTTACATTGATAGAGCACACATCGGGATAAGATTTTATTGAAGTTTCATATGTACCTATTCTTTTTGCAAGACTTATTATTTCCTCTTTATTAAACCCTATTAATGGCCTTAAAATTGGCAGCTTTGAAATTACTTGAGAAGATGCTATATTGCTTGGAGTCTGTGAAGCAACTTGCCCGAGGCTTTCTCCTGTAAAAATAAGTTTTGCATGCTCTTTTTTTGCTATCTCTTCGGCCACTTTGAACAAGAACGCTTTCATCAAAACAGACTCATATTTTCTTGAAGGACTCGAAGACACAGCTAATGAAAAATAGTGAGAAGGGATATAATATAGTTTAGTAGTAAATCCTTTTGAAAAATTAGATAGGATAGAAGTGAGTTTTTCTATTTTGCTACCCTCGAGAAATGAGGTGTCCCTAAATTGATGAAGATGGATATAAACAGGCACAATGCCTCGTTTCATTGCAAACCATGCGGCAACTGGTGAGTCTATACCACCAGATAACAAGATAATGCCTTTCCCACTACTTCCGACAGGCAGACCGCCAGGACCCCTGTTGCTTTCTGTATACACATAGGCTTTTTCTTTTGTTACATTTATTGAAATCTCCAGATTATATTCTCGAAGTGAAGGTTCAATACCCATCTCTATGGCAAGCCCCGCAACTTTTTTAATTATATCTACAGAATTGAATGAAAATCCCTTATACGACCGATGTGCATTTATTCTCACACGCTTGCCTTTTGCTACGGAAAAATATAATTTGACAGCATCCGACATCGAGCTTATGTCAGGTTCTGTTTCATATGCCATCCCATATTTGCTTATTCCAAAAAGATAAGAAAGCTTTTTTAATATTATATCAGGTCTGTCTTTTGGGGTTATAATGATTCTATCATATTTTTCCTCAATATCATATTTTTCTCCACTGAGCAGTGATGCGAGATTGCGCTTAAGCTGATTTATATAACTTCTCCTATTTCTACCTCTAAGCCAAAGTTCCCCGTAATTTACAAATATTATATTATGCATAAAAAGAAAAAGAAAAACAAATCTTTTAACTTTTTCGGAAAAACAAAAAACAAAATATTAAAAGTGCAGCTTAATTACTATTTTCTATGATTATTCTTTATTGTTTTTGTTTTTGTGTAAATATGTTTGCTCCCTTTTGGCTTACCTGTTGCGTTGCTCCTCCGTTTGGGCTGTTTGTTTGTCCTTTTGTGTTTTTTACTTCTTCTCCGTTTGTTGTGGTTGCTTGTCCGTTTGTGTTTGGTGCTCCTTTTTTTCTTTTATTATAAGCCCATCCAACAGCATAAACTATTAAGTCGATACCGAAAATAACAAAGCCATATCCAATTGCAGTTATACCTAACATGCTAAATGCTGTCAAAAATGGTGCAAAAATTAATACAGCACCTCCAAATATGGCA
>JBMFSM010000027.1:0-9058 GCA_049967555.1 Candidatus Micrarchaeia archaeon | reverse complement strand
AGACTTGGCACGAACCAGGAAGCGCCTTAGGGGCGAAGTTGTTGGCGTTGAAAACTCCGAGCTGGAACAATGCGCCAAGAACAACTGCGATGATGAGAATTGCCCAGCCATATGTCATAAGGTATTCCATTGCAGACTGCGCTCTTGCTTTGGCTTTTGTCAAAGGTTTCGCTGCGATTAGAGGACTAATACAGCTGCGCCTTTTCGAGCTTATTCTGTACATTCCTACCTTCTTCATGCTCTCACTAATAATATTAAAAAAAACAATAAAATACTTTGCTATTTTCAAAACAGCACTGCGAAATTCAGTTGACCGATAATGTTAAATAAAATAATACCTTTAAATGGTACCTTTACTATTTATTCTATTGGGTACTGCTCTGACTTTTTTGGCTTACAACTCGCGGTATTACTTTGCTTCTTTTATCTCAACAGTATTTACTACAGAATCTGTCTTTGCTAGTAAATTTGAAGTATTTGCACTAACCTTTTATGGTTTGCAGATTGTTTAGAAAAAATAAGATTAAAATTTCTTGATGAATATTATTTCAAGCAGAATTTCAAGTACAATCAGTACAATCATTATTATTTCCAGTGCATCGGTTTGCCCTGCACGAAGCTGCTCCACAACAAACTCCTGCCTCTTGCTTATTATTTTCATGTCATCTTCGACAATCTGGCTCAATTCTTTTATTTTGAACACATTTGCAAAGAGCGCGTAGAGCTTAGATAAATACCACTCCCCAAGGCCAAAGGCAATGTTGTTGGTCGTATTTATAGTTTCCATGGCATTATCATAAAAGGAGCTGAGCATACGATTGAGTTTTGCAGCTTCCATACCAAACATTCTCTTTATAATACCAACCCCCATAATCTTAGATATTGCATCGCTTGTAGAAGATTGCATTTCACTTACTCTCTTTCTATAAAGTCTCAGCTTGAGCAATTGTATATTTGCTATTTCAGAGATTATAATTTCATAATCATACAAGCTTTGTGTATCTATCATTACAGATCCCTCCCAACCAACAAAGAAGATGTCATTCTGACTATATGAAATACTGTTTGAAAGCACCTCTTCCACATATCTATCGCTAAGTATATCTGCATCTTTTTCATCGACAATCAAACCAGCTATTTGCTTCTTATAAGACTTAAGCAGGAAGCTGCTATTTCCATGTATATAATAGAATTTATAAGTTTCATTTGATTCGTTGAATTTTATTGACATAATCTTTGATAGACTACTCTCTATGTTGTTTTTGGCTTTTTGTAGAAGGATAGAAACCCCTTCTTTCGCTTCTTTTTGGAATGTTATATCAGAAAGATCTTTTATTTCTGCATTTTCTAAAGGTATGCGCACCCTTATAGAAATTGCTCCAGTTTCATATATTGCCACTTGCGTCCTCGCCTTCAATGAATGGCCTCCGATATTTATGTCACCGCCACGGAGATTGAATATATATGGCACGCTGAACGTTGGCACTTCCTCAGGTGATGGAGCTTTGTACTCGTATTTTGAAAACTCCTCTGGCTTTTTTAATATCTCTTTTATTTTATTTATAGGAAGTTTTTCATCTACCACATAAACAAAAATATGGACAAGTTCGCAGTTCATAAAAACACCCATGAGATTATCAAAATTAATTAGTTGCAGCAATGCTGATAAGAAAATGCTCCCGTCGGGATTTGAACCCGAGTTGCAGGGTTGAAAGCCCCGCGTCCTTGGCCGGACTAGACGACAGGAGCAAAAACATGAATTTAGCTTTAAAGATATTTCTTTATTATCTCTAAAACCTTTTTATGTGTTACTTCTATGCTTCCTTCTCCATCAACAATGTTAAAATTATATTCTTTTGAAAGTGTCATATATTCCCACCTTACCTTCTTAAGGCTTTCCTCCTTTTCAAAGAGCTCAGCTGCGAATCTGTTATTGCTTATCCTTTTAATGCAAACTTCAGGATTTACATCTATGAAAATAGAAACATCCGGCAGCCTGAATTTCTCGTTTATTTTAACAAGCCATCCTTTGTCCAAGCCAGAAGACACCCCGTATGCAAGCGATGAAAAAAAGTATCTGTCGCTTATTACAACATAATCTTTGGCAAGCGCAGGTTCAATCTCTTTTTTTAAATGATAAGATCTGTCGGCGGCGAAAAGAAGCTGCAGAGTCTCGCTAGAGATTGAAAGGTCGCCCTGCAATGTTGCCCTTATTAATCCACCAACAATACCTGAGGTGGGCTCCTTGGTGAGTAGGACTTTTTTCTCTTTTCTTAAATAAGATTCTAAGAGGGAAGCTTGAGTTGTACTTCCTGCTCCATCCAATCCTTCAAACACTACAAAAAGACCAGCCATTGTTATCACATAATGATTTTTAGTGTAAAAGTATTTATTAGATTAGTTATAAATAAAATTGGGGATTACTGTGATACTCTCTGATTTCGACTTGATGAACATGCTGAAGGAGAAAAGGCTCGTGATAAGACCTTTCAACAAGGATATAATAAGAGAAAACGGTATTGACTTTAGGCTTGCCGGAGAGATTGCATTTCACAATCCTGATTTAGGAGAAGATCTTATAATAGACCCATCAGATGAAGAGCACATCGAGAAAGAGTATAAGATAGAAAAAAGCAAAAAAGAGCTTATATTGCCTCCACAGAAGTTTGTCCTTCTTTCAACTGTAGAATATGTAAAGATGCCAGACAATCTTATAGGATTTGTAGAATTGAGAAGCACTTGGGCAAGGCACGGACTTCTCATGCCTCCCACTATAATCGATGCTGGCTTCGAAGGCACTATAACTCTAGAGGTATTCAACACCTCGCCTTACAGAATAAGAATAAAACAAGGAACGAGGTTTGCACATATAATATTTGCAGTGACGATGAACAAAGTAAGAAATACTTATAAGGGATTCTATAAAGGACAGATAGGAGTATTTAAACCGAAGGTAATTAAATAAACTGCCCACGACTAAAGCCGTGGGTTTTCTCACTCGCACTTTATGATTACCTTGTAAGATCGTTTATCTCTTCTTTTGTTGCTTGATCTGACTGCCCCTGGGCTGTAGATACTAGAACAACATCGCCGACGTTCTTTACATTTTTGTAAAGCACGCTCTTTGTCCTTAATATATTCTTTGGGTCCCCTTTCATATTTTTCCAAGGTATTGTGAGAAGTCTGCTCACCTCGCCTTTTTCGAGATCAAGCACCACACCCTGCACGTCGCCCAGATACTGCCCTGCGTCGCTATATATATCCATATGGTAAAGTTCGGATAGTTTCATACTAACACCACAACACTGTCGCCTTTATTTTATTATTAGATTGAATACTTTATAAATTTATATATTTTACAAATGTAGCGGAATTCAAGGCTGCATCCAATCTATTTCGTAATATTCGTGCCCACTTCTAGGCAGAACAATCTGCTTTATTTTATAATAAGTTATGGCTGTTTCCCTATCTGCTATAGCAATGATTAGCTCAAGCTTCATTTCTTTAGCTTTACTTATTGCCATAGCCAGCTCGGCACCCCCTATAGTCTCTTCTTCCCCAAGTGAAAGCATTGCGTATTTAGGGGAATCAGTATCGGGATTGTCAGCTTCTCCGCCGTGCCTGTGGTAAAGAACGTAATTAAGATTTTCCTCTTTTTCTTTCATTTCCCCAGGTATAGCGAGTATGAACGTTTTCCTCACAGAATGAGCCACTCTTATGGCTCGAGCCCACTCCGAAATTAGGAGCTTTGATCCTTTTGGGAATACATGAAGGACATGTTTGGAATGCACCCAGTTCTCGTCTTTTATAGGTTTAGCACCGGGAAAATAAACCCTGAAATGCGTACCGAATTTGAACCCTGTTTTTATTATAAAACCATTCTCTCTCCAGTCTTTATACACCTCATACAGCATTGGAAATTCCTTTCTCCTTTTCTTCGCGTAGTTTACAACATCTTGCATACTGTAATTCTCAAGCAGGAGCCTTTTGTGTTCCATCATAAAGGTTGTTTCATATATGTCAAGCTTGCTCATCTTGCCCTTTTCCGGTGCTTTGTATGAACCATACTGACCGATCCAGAATTTCTCATAAAGCTCTTTTCCCTTTTCCTGCTCTCTCACTATAGTAATAAGATCATCTGGGAAGAACACCCCATTTATATCCCACTTCGGAAGCTCCAATGATGAGGAGGGGTATTTCTTTACAGGAGTTAAGTCTTGCTTTTTATAATGGGTTCCGAAAGGCTTTGCCACAAGCCCCCTTTCGCGCCAGTCCCTGTATGTAAAATAACTAGCCATCAGCTTCTTCTTTTTTCTAAACATCTCTGAAATCTCATCAAACTGCAAAAGCTTTCCTTTGTATCTGCACTCGGCATTTCTTATATCAACAAGATACATTACTTCTTCTGGAAAGAGATAAAGCCTGTTGTTTTTTTCCACACCAAAAAAACTTTTCCCTAAAATGTCTTTGGTAGACTGATCAGATGCAACTATTTCTTTTTTATTTATAAATTCCAATTGGAGCATGCGATCATCAAGAAGATTATCAAAATCAAGGGCAGATGGGCTGAATTAATGAAACACCACAAACATGGCCATTCGTTCGTTGGCATCTGTACTCTCTACTAATTGCTCTACAATGTTTCCAAGGATATAATTTCCTATCACAAAGGGTGGGCTTTTGACTGTTCAGAGCCAGAGCATGTGTGCAAATATATTCCTGAAACGTTTTGAAGAACCTACAAGCACGTTCCTGCAAATTCTGGCTTTTGTTTTTTACTAGAGCAAAGTTTGTTCTTTTTCTGCAACCGGTGGTGATTTTTTCTGTTTCTTTGTGATGTGTTTTTTTTGAATTTTCATCTAACTTTTCAAGAAGCACACTATAAAGTTTTGATACAAAGGTTTGCTCACTTAAAGAACATTCTTTATATTCAGATGTTGTTTTCATTAAAACCTTATTTATTTATATCTTATATATTTATATTCATTGCAGTGATATATTCACGTAAATCTTGTGGATTCACACTGAATTTTGCAAAAAATTTATGAGAGGTGTTTTTATAGTAAACATTCCGCAAAAACTTGAATCTATGATGAAAAGGCAAGGATATCGTTTTGTAGGGAGGCATTCTGCTGTAAAGCTCTGCAGCTATACCACGAGCAGTTTGAAGGGTGGCACTACTTGCTACAAAAACCAATTTTACGGTATAAGAAGCTGGAGATGTTTGCAGAGCGCCCCAACATTAGGCTGTGACTTGGCGTGCAGGTTCTGCTGGAGGATAATCCCAGAAGAGGTGGGCATAGATTGGAATGAGCTTAATTTTACAGAATGGGATGATCCAAAGGACATAGCTGATGGACTTATAGAAGCTCAAAAGGCCATCCTTATAGGCTACAAGGGAAATAATAAGGTTGACAAGAAAAAGCTTGAAGAAGCAAACGACCCAGCTCATGTTACGTTTAGCCTTACTGGGGAACCTCTCTTTTATCCAAAAATGAACGAATTGATAGAAGAATTTAATAAAAGAAGCATGAGCACATTTCTTGTCACGAACGGAACGTTGATAGAAGCGCTAAAAAAGCTCAAGGTGCTCCCGACACAGCTATATACTTCGGTGCAAGCACCAAACAAAGAGGTATATGAAAAGGTCACTAGGCCAAAAATACCGCATGCGTGGGAAAATTTTATTGAATTTTTAAGCGTATTTTCGAAACTTAATACAAGAAAAGTTTTCAGACTTACTTTGATTAAAGGTTTGAATATGGTAGATGCAAAAGGTTATGCAGAACTTATAAAAAAAGGAAATCCAGATTATGTGGAGGTTAAAGGCTTTGTTTTTGTCGGAGGTGCAAGAAACGAATCCAGAGGCTTGAGCTATGATCTTATGCCAAAGAAAGATGATATAATAAGTTTTGCTGAAGAGATAGCAAAAGAATCGGGATACATTTTTACAGACTATCACAAACCGAGCAATGTTGCATTGCTTTCGAAGGATGAGGAAACTGCATCAAAAAGGATGATAAATTTCAAAAAATGATACGATGCCCAAAAAAGAAAGTGCATTTAATTTAGCAAATATAGAAAAAATTGAAGAAAAGATAGACTACAAGAAAAGGATAAGGAAAATAGAGGTTATACTTGCAAGCATACTCCTTGGTGCTATTATAGTTTTTGGCTTTATGGCGCTTGCGGCTATATTAAATGAAGGAACGCATAAGTTTATTGATATAATAGAATCGATAAACTTTTTTTATTATGGCCTAGCTTTGCTTATCATATTTTCAGGTTATCTTTTGAGATTTCCAAAATGGGAATATTATATGAAAAAGCTTAAGGTCAAGGTACCGAAGAGAAAAAATTTTCTTATATATCTCTCGATGTACTCAATGGATGTTACTCCAGGCAGATGGGGAAGGGCGGTTGTTTCGTATACAATAAATAAGATCACAAAGGCAAAGTTTAGCAGAACCTTCCCGGCTGTGGTTGCAGATATATTTACAGATTTTCTCGGATTTGCAAGTTTATGCCTTTTTTTCGCGTTTTTTGTTCATAAGTATGTTGTTATCTCACTACTCATTACAACTTTGCTTTTGCTGCCTTTTGTTTTCCTTTACCATGAGAAGCCTTTTGCTTACTTGAAAACAAAACTTAATAGGTTCAGGAGTATGAAAAGCTTCTTTGACGTAGGTGAGTTGTACTTCAAAAATAACAAAATGCTTGGACGAAAAGCCTATTGGTACTCAATGCTTTTTACAATACCATCAATGTTTCTCAACGGATTGAGCCTTTACTTGGTTTTGCTAAGTTTTGGTGTTAATGTAGGCATAGCAAACATACCGACAATATTGTTTATCTTTGCATCTTCACTTATCTTTGGGATGATAACAGGCATACCTGCAAATCTTGGCGTCACTGATGGGATAATGCTAAGCGAGCTTGTGGCTTTTTTTGGGTCTAGTATAAGTTTTGGTCTGGCAACTATAGTCACTATATTTTTTAGGATTGCAACAGTTTGGTTTGTAGAGCTTTTCGGTTTTATTGCACTGATATTAACTTTTAGATATTGGAAATAAGTATTTTGAGAGAGCTTCTTCCTCAGAAAAATTCAGCGAAGCAGGTACTATTATTGAAATGATTTTATTTTCGAATTTAGATGCTACGTTTTTCAACACAGAAATGCTGCCGAACATTATCAGTTCGCCTTCCTTTCCAACATCCCCAAGCACTACGAGCTTGTCAAATTCAACCTTTCTAATACCTCTGGCCCTCTCTAAAAGATCTATCGCTTCGAGAAGCGAGAGCCCTTTCTCTTTTTTATAATCGTAATCTAGCAGCACCAAAGTGTGTTCGCCATTTGCAAGGTTTTTTCCTATCACATCCATAAATGAAACAGGCTTATACTTCTCGCTCCAAAAAGGTATTGTCGTTGTCGGCCCAAACTTGTAAACATCAAGGCCGCTGGCACCCATTGCTGCAGAAAATATAGAAGCGGCATGAAAGACCTTTACACCTATCCCTTCTTTTGATGCTAGATCTATAAGGGTTGTGTGGTGGGTCGTGGCTATCAAAGGGTCTCCGGATACAAGTATTGCAACATTGCTTGTTTTTGCGTTTTTTAGTGTTTCCTTTGCCTTTTCTT
The DNA here is from genome assembly GCA_049967555.1 of Candidatus Micrarchaeia archaeon. Lineage (GTDB taxonomy): Archaea > Micrarchaeota > Micrarchaeia > Micrarchaeales > CABMGC01 > JAGDYD01. Next base: position 1,419 of record JBMFSM010000027.1, on the reverse strand, counting down.
CCAAATCAGACCTGCCAAGCAGTACTACCTTTTTCCCTGTTTCTTTTTCTATATAATCTATATATTCACGGGCAACCTTGTTTGTATAAGGATCTAGGAATATGTATTGGCAGAGCTTAAGCTGCGATAGCCCTTTTTCAGAGATATCCCCAATATCTAAGCCAAGCCCGATTAAAAAGAGCAATTTTCCACCTAATCTTTTATTCCGTCAGGTGTTATTTTTATTATACATTCACCTTCTGGCATGTTTGGCGAGTCTACCAGCCTTATTATCCTTTTGTCCTCTTTACCCTTCCTTATGTAAAGCCTGGTTGTAGCCGCATGTGCTATTATGTTGCCCCCAACTGGCGTGGTAGGATCACCAAAAAGAATTGCAGGATTGTCCATAACCTGATTTGTAATGTAAACTGCAAGATTGAATTTATCTGCAATGCTTTGCAATTTGTGCAGATGCTGATTGAGCTTTTGCTGCCTTTCCCCTAATGCTCCCCTTCCCACAAATTCAGATCTGAACAATGCCATGAGCGAATCGACAACAATGAGCTTTATGTTTTTCTCTGTTATGAGTTTTTCAGCCCTCTCTATTGTAAGGATTTGCTGCTCTGTTGAAAAAACTCTAACAGACATTATATTCTGCAATGTGCTCTCTGGATCAAGGCCTGCGGCTTTGGCTAAGCTTACAATCCTTTCAGGCCTAAAAGTGCCCTCAGTATCTAGAAAAAGCACATTTCCCCCTAGCCCGCCCTTACCTGCTGGCAGCTGCACGTTTACCGAAAGCTGGAAACCTATTTGTGTTTTCCCAGAAGCAAACTTACCATATACTTCGGTTATTCCATTTGTTTCAACACCCCCGCCCAACAGCTCGTCAAAACCCTTGGCACCTGTAGATATCCTGCCAAGCGCCTTCCTTCTTTCTAGAACCTGTTCGCCTGTTTCATATTCTATAGTTGTAGCCTGTTTTGCAGCTTCCACAGCCTTCTTTGCAGCATCCACACTTATTCCTACAAGCTCTGAAAGATCATGAGGGGCAGATGTTGCGACCTTCTCTATTGTATCTATGCCTGCATCCCTAAGCTTTTCAGCAGTAGTAGGGCCTATACCTGGAAGGTCTTCCAGTTCTCTTATGCTTTTTTCTTTTTCTTTTGCCATGCCAACACAACATACAGGTATGGGGAAATAAGAAATATAATCCTTTTGAATAGTGAAGAGGATTTTTTATTTCTTTAGAGCGACACACCCCGCAGGCTTAATAATCTGTTCTGCAAGATTAACAAAACTGAAGGTTATTTAAATTTTAATACTACCTAATAAATAATTAAAAGGAAGATAAATAATTAAAAGGAAGATAAATAATTAAAAGGAAGATAAATAATTAAAAGGAAGATAAATAATTAAAAGGAAGATAAATAATTAAAAGGA
>JBMFSM010000026.1:0-9206 GCA_049967555.1 Candidatus Micrarchaeia archaeon | reverse complement strand
TTTCAAGGTTCGTTTCAATCATTGTCATCATTGCACCATCTGTGCTCATTCCAATACGTCTTTGATGTATCTTTTTCTGATACTTTTGTTCATCTGTCATCACTCCTCTCTTCTGAAGGTGTTATTTCATATGGCTTATCCTCATTAGAAATTTTTTGAAGTAATCTATAGTATAATTATTATATGGCCATTTATTTCTATTCTGCCAAAGTTCACAACAACTGTCGGTTCTCTTTCCATTCATATCGCCCATAAATATTCCATGCAAACTTCTTTATATATAATTTGATTTTTGTTTATTTTGAACTTCTTCTTTATTCTGGGCATTTGCACTTTATTTGCATATCAAAAGATTTAAAAATGGAAGATGCCAATATTAAGTGGGGATATGGATTCGCTTAGAAGCAATCTTGAAGAAGCAAAGCTTAACAGATCTCATATAAAAGTTATGCTGATCTCTGGAATGAGCTTCTTTACAGATGCATATGATATTTTTGTTATAGGTGTTGCGCTTCTCATGCTCAAGGGAATTTTCTCTATGAGCTCTTTTGATATGGGAATAGCAGCAAGCTCGGCTCTTTTTGGTGCTGTGATTGGTCCTCTTATTTTTGGCAAGCTTGCAGATAAATATGGTAGAAAAAGAACATATTGGGTAACTGTAACAATACTCATAATAGGGGCGCTTGGCTCTGCAATTTCTCTTAATCTCACACAGCTTATCTTCTGGAGATTTCTTCTTGGCATAGGTATAGGTGGAGATTATCCATTAAGCTCGACAATTGTTGCTGAATATTCCAACCGCAACGATAGAGGCAAGCTTATAGCATCAACATTTGCCATGCAGGGTTTTGGCATTGCAGCAGGCATAGTTGTGGCATTTTTCCTCCTTTATATGAGGGTTCCTGAGGCTTTGGCTTGGCGCTTGCTTTTTGCGTTTGGAGCACTTCCTTCAATGCTAATACTTTATTTCAGGCTTAAATTCAATGAAACACCACTTTATGATATATTCAAGGGCAAATTAGAGAGCGCAAAAGACACAGTGAAAGAGGTCACAGGAAGAGATATCTTGGGAAATGATTATATACCACATATTACACTTAGGAAATTTGCGCAGAAATATCCTAATATCGTTTTCGGCACAGCACTCACATGGTTCCTCATGGACATTTCATACTATGGAACAAGCATATTTACACCATACTTGGCAACACTCTTTGGTTTTTCAGGCATATTTGCAGCAACAAAAGTTTCCGCAATACTGATGCTCACCATGGCAATACCGGGGTACTGGCTGGCGGTTGCTTTAATAGATATAGAGGGCAGGAAGAAAATCCAAATTATAGGCTTTCTTGTTATGGGAATTGCATTTATAATACTCTCGCTCTTCGGTAGCACAATTTTGAAGGCATCAGCCATACTCTTTTTCTTTATTTATGGTCTTACTTTCCTGTTTACAAATTATGGACCAAATACAACAACATATGTATATCCTACCGAGCTGTATCAGACGAGTATAAGAGCAACAGGACATGGTATTTCCTCGATGAGTGGCAAGCTTGGTGCAGCGATATCTGTGCTTCTTTTCCCATTTCTTATAGGAAAAATAGGTGAATTTGCAGTTATAGGATTGCTAGGTGTTATAGCGATTATAGGAGCACTTATTACGCTAGTCTTGCCAGAAACAAAAAGAAAGCCGCTCTCTGAAACATCAGGAGAAGAGAGCCTTATGCTTATAACATATACGTTGCAAGATTTGTTCAGAAAGCACATAGATTATATTTTAAAAGCATCTTCGCAGCTCGATAAAATGATAGATAATGGTGGCGAATCAAAGTATTTCAAAATGATAAAGGAAAATGAGCATGACGCAGACATTGCAGTAAGTAGAATATTCGAAACAATATTAAGTTCTGGCACAAGCTCGACGACTTATGTTGATGTATCACATCTAGCTAACAGGCTTGATGATGTTATCGACTCGATAGAGAAAGTGGCTTCAAGAATAGTTATATATAACGCAAAGTCAGACAAGAGTATGAAGAAGTTTTCTGAGGGAATATTGAAAAGCGTCGATATAATAAACAATGGCTTCGAGCTTCTTATAAAACTCTCTATCAAGCCAAAAAATGTTGAAAACGAGATAAAAAAGATAAGAAGGTTTGCCGCAGTATATGAAAACGAGGGAGACTATATACTCAGAGATATGATAGGAAAACTTGCCAAATGCAAAGATCCTATGAGAATGATAATATATAAGGATATCTATGAGTCGCTAGAAGAAGTTACAGACAGGTGCATAGACGTCCTTGACGTAATGAATGATATAATATTAAGATATGCTATGGCAAACAAAAAAATCTGGCAGTAAATAAATGTATAAGGTTTATCTTTTATTGCTTTTGAGCTCTTTTTGCTCTTTCATTTTTATATATAAATCTTTAACAAGTCCATCTATCTCTTTTTTTACTTTTTCTTCGAGTTTTTTGTTCCCATTAATAAAACTTCTAGAAGCTATCCTTATATCAGTTTTTTTATTATGTTCATATTTTGTTATCTCAAAATTGCTGGTTAGATTATTAATTTCTTCTTCAGAAAAAGTTGCGTGAAATTGTTTTTCATCGTTTCTTATTGAATTTATTAGTGTATCTATTATTTCAGGATCAACTTGCTGCTCAAAAACAAAGCGTTTTGCTCCTGTAACTTTACTTACAAGTTTGATCTTATTCATATTATTACCGTATTTCATTTATAAAAACAAAAATATAAAAAATATAATATAATAAGTAGGGTGCCGGATTTCAAAAAAGATTATAAAAAAGATTTAGCTGCTTGTGAACGTCAGCACTGCAGGCCCACATGAGCCACCACCTCTGCCTGTATTGAATATAACAGTATAATTGCCATTTGGCAAATAAATAGAGCCAAGATCTTGCGGACACCAGTATGTTTTGCCTTTTGAAAACATTGTAGAGCCGTTGCTGGCAACTATTTTGACCGAAGCAAATCCAGAATAGCCACCACCCATCAATATATCTAAATATCCCCCGCCCCATGTACATGTTTTATTTTCCTCATTTAAAAATGCATTATCAACAAACTGCAGAGAACTACAGTTTACATTTTGCCCAGCAATTTGCTGCCCTGTAGGATGTGTTGTCGCAGGAGACGTTTGGCTTGACGATGCTTGAGAAGTTGGGGGAGTTTGATTAGATGAAGCCTGCGGTGTTGCTGCGGATCCAACGCTATTTAATTGAGAGAGAGGTATGACTGTACCATTCAGTAAATGACAATAAAATATTGTGCTTTGGCTATTGTTCGACAAAAGCAGACAGCGATACAAGTTTGTATTTATACCAAACGCATAAATTAAAAGAAAGATTATAAGACTGCCTGCAAACGAGAATAGGGCAGTGTTCATCTCTTTTTTAGTAATCTGTTTCTGATTTCCAGGTTCAAGAAGATAGACCTTTGAACTCGGATCAGGAGTAATGCTGCTAACGGGCTTATTATTAAAGCTAACAGACATGTGGTTTACAAATCCAGCGGCGGTATAATCATAATTGGTAGGTAGGCAGTATTCCACAAGATACCAACCATCTTTTTGAAAAGTGGTAGGTACTCCGAATCTTGTATTATAAGATATTGTTTGCAACTTGCTCAATGCATTTGTAAAATCAACATCGTCACTACCCTTAAGCTGAGTTATTGTATCATTAAGTGGAGAGATCTCGGCAGGAAGATTACCAATTCGTTTTAAAGAATCAAGCAACGTGACATTAATCTTGATAAGCTTGTACTGGCCCTTCAACCCAGGTATTGATGCATAGTTCATTACAAGATGGCCGGTGCCATCATATAATGTTGATTTTGTGCCTTTTGATACGCTGTTTGATATAAGAATATTTTTGTTTCTAAAGTTGGTAATGCTATAAGAATTATAATTTTTATAATAATCAAAACCATATCCTTCTATAGTTGAACTTTTTGACACGACATTTATAAGTGAAACAGAATAGAATGCGCAGGGTGTCTTTGTCAATGGCGATATAAGGGACTTTCCGTTTTCCGGATTAAATCTTACATTAAAAATTCCAAATCCAACAGGTGCAGATTCAGCTTTTGAAATAGGAGTATTCGCAATCAGAATGTGTTTTGAAAAATTTGAGTAACCATTATAAATCAAAAAAACAATCAGCAGTGAGGCAAATAATATGGTAAAAAATGGAGCAACAAGGACAGGTAATATAACTAGCATTATTAAAAGCCCGATCAGTACAGCACCATATGAACTAAGCGACTTTTTCATAAGTTTTATTTCTTCTGATGAATTGACAAAACTAGAGTTTGCCAGATAAAATAATGGCTTTTGCGATTGTATAAATGGGCGGTTACTGCCAACTCTCTTATTCTTGCTTATATTGCCTATAGTTGTATTGTCCACTGGGGGAATTTCAGTATTTAGATTAGAAGTGGTAGAAGCCCCTGCATTACCTTGTTGATCTGTATCAATCATATAAATCAATGATCTGTATCAATCATATAAATCAAGGTACATTTAGATTTATCTTTACATCTGCCTTTTCATCTTCTGAGACCTGGTACAAAGGCATCTGAGTAAAATGCATTATACCTGCAAAGATATTGTATGGGAACTGCTGCATTTTTATGTTCAAATCTGTAACTGCTTGATTATAATATTCTCTCCTATCAGCAAGCTGCGTCTCAAGATCTAATATTGTTTGCTGGAGCTGTATAAAATTATTGTCTGCCTTTAGGTCAGGATAGTTTTCAGCTACTGCTAAAAGGCTTTTCAGTGCGGTAGATATCTGGTTGGATGTTTTAATTTTTGACTGTACATCATCCTGCGGTATTTTTTCCCATTGGCTCCTGAGCTGGGTAATTTGCGTCATAACTCCTTTCTCATACTTCATGTATGAGCTTACTGCATCAATTAGTTTGGTAAGTGTATCGTGCCTCTTCTGTAACAGCACATCTATATCCGCCCACGCTTTTTTTGCATTGTTCCTTAGCGCGATAAGTGTGTTCCAAATCGCAATTATTAAAAGAACAATTATTATCGCAACCAACATACTTGCAATAAGTAACATGCTCATCAAATCACATTGTTATTTTAATAGAAATAATTTAAATATCTTTGTTTTTCTTTGTTTTAACAAAATGAGCTAGAAATCTTGTACTCTTTATAGGTGGAATGAAAGCGAACTATAGATAAACAGAAGCCCTTGCTTTATCAGTCAATGACCTCGACCTTCTCTCTCGAGAGGTAGGCAAACCCATATTAGCTGGGCTAGTGACTTCATACCTTGTTGCCACTTGGGAAGCCCACGCCGTTTACAGGTGGGTGGATGTCAGAAATCAGAGAATTTGAATATTGGAATGCTAAAAGAACAAATCTTTCATTGTTGAGATTTCATGTATGTACTGCCATATAGAGTCTATATATAGGTTGACTTTCTCTTTCTCTTCAATGCTCAAACCTTTGAACCTTTCTTGAAGCTTTAAGTATTCATCTATAGGCTTCCTTTTTGCCTTGTCTGTGAAAGGCTTGCTTATGCTTGAAAGGCTGAATTTGCCATCTTCTATCTCGAATAAAGGCCACATTCCGGTTTCTACTGCAAGCTTGCCGATGTCCATAGTAAGCCCAGAATCAAATTTCCAGCCTGGTGGACATGGCGAAAGAAGATGAATATATCTGAAGCCTTTTATTTTTTTTGCTTTTTCAAATTTCGCCTTGAAATCAAAAGGATATGAAATAGAGGCTGTAGCAACATACGGTATTCTATGCAGGGCCATTATGAATGGCAAGGGTTTTTTGAATTCGTGCTTGTGTGAAGGAGTTGTTGTGGTCCATGCACCGAATGGGGTAAGGCTTGACCTCTGTATACCTGTATTCATATATGCTTCATTATCGTAGCAGACATATGTTATATTTTCATTTCTTTCTGCGGCTCCGCTGAGTGTGGCAAAACCTATATCGCTCGTAGAGCCATCTCCTGCCCATACGATTATGTTCGCATCCTCGTCTTTTATTGCATTTCTTATCCCAGAAGCCATTGATGCTGAAGCTGCAAAGGGGCTATGCACAACTGTTACAGGTGAAGGCATGCCGAATTCAGTATCTCCCATTATAACTGTTGAACATGAAGCTGGAACTACGATCACACTCTTCTCCCCATATACTTCAAGTATTGCATCAAGCTCCTTTGGTATTGGGCAACCCGGACACGCAGAATTTCCCCTTAGAAATTTCATACAAACCAGACCTCGCCCTGCATATTGCCTTTCAGCGCCAAATCTACGGCACTCATTACATCTTTTACCCCAAACTCTTTTCCACCTATTCCCCCTATTACGCTGTATATCTTGGTATCGCTTCCATAAAGTGCTGATTTGAGCTCAGTGGCTAATACACCGCCCGAGCCATAGGAATAAGCCCTATCAAGCACTATTATTCCTTTTCTATCCTTGAGTTTCGCAAGACTCTCTTTTGGAAATGGCCTGAAGACTCTGAGCTTTGCTAGCCCAACTTTTGTGCCATTTTTTCTCATTTCATTAACAGCAACCCTAGCATCCCCGCTCCATGAACCCATCGCAAGCACGACAAAATCTGCATCGTCACACATGTAATATTCTACAAGACCATATTGCTCCCTACCGCTCAAGCTTGCATATTTTTTTGCCACATTGTCTATCACATTCTTTGCTCCCTCCATCGCCAACATTGCTTTCTGCCTATATTTTATATAGTTATTTTGCGTTGCTATAGCACCTATACCAATAGGATCATTAAAATCTATCAAGTTGAAGTCCCTCTTTGGTATATATCCTTCAACATCGCTGTTCTCAAGAACAGAAAGCCGCTCCATCGTGTGGGTCAACACAAATCCATCAAATCCCACCATAACAGGCATTAAGACATTTTTATCTTCAGAAATTTTAAAAGCCTGTATTGTCATGTCATAAGCATCCTGTACATTCTCAGCCATCATTTGTATCCATATTGAGTCCCTCTCTGTTACAAAGTCTTGATGATCATCCCATATGGACCAAGGAGACCCAACTGCCCTTGTAGCAACGCCTGCAACTATAGGTACTCTCTGCCCACCAGCCCAGTAAATTACCTCTGTCATATACAGCAAGCCTTGCGAAGAGGTTGCGGTAAATACTCTCGCACCGGCAAGAGAAGCTCCATATATGGAAGCCATTGCAGAATGCTCGCTTTCGACTCTTATCATCTTTGCATTCAGCTCTTTTTTGTCAACATACTCTGCAAGCTTCTCAAGCATTGTTGTCTGAGGAGTAATCGGATAAACAGCAAGCACCTCTGGCTTTGCCTGCATTACAGCATATGCAACAGCATGATTTCCAACCATAGCGGTATTTTTCATACTCTCACCTCACCGACCATTTTTATTGCTTTTACTGGACAGACATTTGAACACACGCCGCAGCCTTTGCAATAATTATAATCTATATTAGGATATCCATTGCTGCCTTTATCTATTGTGTTCTCAACGCATTCAAGAATGCAAATATCACATTTTTTGCATGCCTCGAAATCTATAACAGGCTTTTCAACTCGCCATGTACCTGTTTTGCCTGCAGAACCGACTTTTGGCTTAGCTATAGGTAACAAGCCTTCTAGTTCTTCTATATTACTCAATTTTTTTCACCTCTCTTGCGCCCATCTCTATGGCATTTGCATTCAACTCAGAACGAGATCCGCTGAACTGCTCTCTCACCACTTCCTTTAGATCATCTACACTTACTATTCCTGAAATCTTTGCAATCGCCCCAATCATAGCAGTATTGACAAGTGGCCATCCTGCAATAACTAAATTTAAGGATTTTGCTATAGAGGTGGCGTCAATAGAATATGTATTTTTTGCAAGCTTCTGTATAGATGTGGCATTTACCACAAGTGAACCATTTTCCTTAAGCATGCTTAAGTTTATTGAGCCAAGCAGAGAAACATCAAATACAGCAACAATATCAGCATTGAATATGCTTTCGTGCATGTAGATGGGCTTGTCAGATATCCTTACACCAGACCTTACGGGTGCTCCTCTTCGTTCGCCACCAAAAAAAGGTATTGATTGAGCATAAATACCTCCTTTTACAGCAGTCTTGACAAGAAGCTCTCCGGCAGCAACAACCCCTAAACCGCCTCTCCCATAAAGAGATATTTCTATCACAGCACCACACTTATATTTGCAAAAGAAGATTTATAATTATTAGCCGACATCCTACTACTATATTGATTTGACTGCAGCAGGACGCCGCAGTCAATAATGTTTTCCAGTTAATTCATCGAGGGTGTTGAAAATTTAAATGGCTATCAGTCCCGCCCGCTAAACCGAAAATTTTTTTGTTTCTTGTTAATACAAAAACGGGCGGACTGACCTCAGCGTGCGACCAGTTTTGTAGAATAGATGTCTATAAACATTAGCGGAGCTGCTGCCATTGGTTAGTGGATGACAATTCTTTGCCACATGGCATTGAATTGTTACACATGGGCGCACTTATAAGAAACCGTGAGGAACCCCACGAATTTATTCGTGGGAGGGTGTCAGAGATTTCAAATGTTATAATTAGTTTTTTATATTTATTTATAGAGATATATGATGATTGGCAGTTTACCCAACTAAAGCTTTGTTGGTTTCGCTGCAAAAAGTTGGTGAATATATGGCAAATAAAATATTATCGGCGCAGTTCATGATTTTGGTTGGTGGAATTTTGATTGTGCTTAACAGTATAATTGGTATTTTAATAGGTTTAATGGACTACGGTCCGTGGTTTATTTCAACGACTCTTGTCATTGGACTTATAATCATCGTACTTGGTGCAATGATATATAAGAATAGCAAAAAAATAAAGCTACTTTCTAAACTGGCACTTATTTTTACAGTGGCATATTTTATAATAGGAGGTTTGTTAAGCCTTGCTTTGATTTTGACTGGAAACGATTTTCTGACAATTATTATAATGCCTTTAATATATCTTGTTGCATTTTTGATAAGCTTGATAGGCAGTCTCAAGGGTCTTTCAACAAAAAATACACAGGAAATAAAGCACACAAAAGGAGCAAAATAAATATATAATTCATGCAAGCACATATTTATTCAAAACAATTTTGCAGAATTATTTTTTGCATTTGCAATCGCTCAAGTACTTGCTTACAGAAT
>JBMFSM010000025.1:0-9388 GCA_049967555.1 Candidatus Micrarchaeia archaeon | reverse complement strand
ATAATGGACCTTAAGGAAAAAGGCTATGACAAAAAATTGAAGGAAAAAGCAACAGCATATGCAAGGAGCTTCACGTGGGAAAAAGCTGCTGAGAAGACATTTGATTTATATAATAAGATTTTAGAATAATTATTTTGCCTCCAGCTTGCGTTTAATATATCCAGCAAGCACAATGGCGTTGTTATGTTCTGTATCTCTTGACGCATAGACTAGTGTTACGTCGTTATTTTTAACAAGCTCGAGAAGCTTTGCAACATACTCGTTTTTATCAAGCTCTTCAATATACCTTTTCTCAAATTCTTCCCATTTGCTAGGATCATGGGCAAACCACTTTCTCAGCTCAGTACTGGGTGCAATTTCCTTGAACCACAGATCTATATTTGCTGTACTTTTTTTAACTCCTCTTGGCCAAAGTGCATCAACAAGCACTCTCTTACCATCAATTATATCTGCTTTGTCATAAATTCTCTTTATGCCAACAATCATAGAATCATAGATAATAAGTATTTTACTTTATAAATCTTTTCTTTGTAAATTTATAAGAGGGGATTTATTTGAAAAACGAAGAGATTGGTGAAAAGAACCTTGGCATAACAACAAAAAAAGAGAAGTTTGAGGAGTGGTACCCAGAGGTGCTTGCCAAATCAGGATTTATAGAATATAGTTTTGTTTCTGGAATGATTATATTTAAACCCCCAGCATACGCAGCTTGGCAAATTATTATGAATGCAGTGGACAAAGAATTCAAAAAAAATGGCATCGAAGATGCTTATTTTCCGCTGTTCATACCGGAAAAGTTTTTAGAGAAAGAAAAAAAGCATTTTGCTGGCTTTGTGCCCGAGGTTGCGTGGGTGACGCATGCTGGGGAAAGCAAGCTTGATGAGAGGCTTGCTGTTAGACCAACATCAGAAACAATAATGTACCCTAGCTTTTCTAAATGGATAAGATCGTGGCGTGACCTTCCACTTAGGTATAATCAATGGAACAATGTGGTAAGATGGGAATTCAAGCATCCAACGCCATTGCTTAGGACAAGAGAATTTTTGTGGTGCGAAGGGCACACAGTATTCGCAAGCAGCGAAGAGGCTGAAAAAGAAAGAGACTTCATAATGAGGCTTTGGGAAAAGATACTTAGAGAATATCTTGCCATTTATGGCATACCTGGTAGGAAAACAGAAAAAGAGAAGTTTGCAGGGGCTGTTGCCTCATATAGCATAGAACATATAATGCCAGACGGCTTTGCAATTCAAGGCCCTGATTTCCATAATGACGGGCAGAACTTTTCAAAAGCTTTTGATATAAAGTTCCTTGACAGAGATGGCAATACCAAATATGCATGGCAGAATACATTTGCAATCTCAACTAGGGAGCTAGGTGTAATGGTGGCAACACACAGTGATGATAAAGGGATTGTGCTCCCACCTAAGATCGCCTATATGCAAGTAATTATAGTTCCAATACTAGCAAAAGGCAAGGAAGAAAAAATTATAGGATTTTCGCAGAATGTGAAAAATATGCTTGAAGAGAAATTTAGAGTAAAAATTGATGATAGGGAAGGTTATACTCCTGGATACAAATTTAATGAATGGGAACTTAGAGGCATACCTTTAAGGATAGAGATAGGACAAAAAGAGGTTGAAAAAGAAAGTGTGGTGATGGCTAGGCGCGATACAGGAGCAAAGACAGAAGTTTCTATTACTGATCTTGTGGAGAAGGTTGATATAGTACTTGAGGATATTCAGAAGAACCTTTATGAGAGAGCAAAGGCGCTTACTAACAGCATGATAAACAGAACAGATGACTATGGCGAATTCAAGAATATGTTAAAAACAAAGAAGGGCATCATACATGTACCATGGTGCGGAAGCAAAGAATGTGAGGAAAAGATAAAAGAGGAAACAGGATTAAAAACTTCAAATATACCTTTTGACCAGGGAGATTTGCACGGAAAATGCATATACTGTGGAAAGGAAGCAAAATATATGGTCAACTTTGCCAAAAGCTATTAGTCAGACGACTCTCTTTTCATCACTAATCAGAAATACCTCGTCTCATCACAATCTTATTTTTCCAAAAAGAAATATAAGGATTTAGTCCCGGCCGGATTCGAACCGACGTAGCAGGGTCCAAAGCCCTGCGTCCTTGGCCACTAGACGACGGGACTGCAATACATAAATAAGCTGCAAAAATATAAATGTTTAGCATATCTGATAATTTTTTATAGGTAGCAATGCACGGGTGTGCTAGAGTTTGCCATCACCAACAAGCATGTAGTGCTCTTTCATCATGCATCTGTTCTCCACAAAGAGAAGACCATGCTCTTTTGCATAAGCTTCAGCTTCGCTGCTAAATATACCCTCCTGCAACCAAAGGGCTTTTGCATTTATCTCGACTGCCTGCTTAGCTATCTCAAGAGCCTCACGGGCAGGCCTAAAAACATCAACAACATCAACACTCGCCCCTATTTCAGCAAGGTTTTTATACGCTTTTTCTCCCAGTATCTCACTAGCAAATGGATTTATAGGGATAATCTTATATCCGACACTTTGGAGATAAGCAGGTACATCATGGCTTGGTTTGCCAACCTCCCTAGAACACCCAACCACAGCTATAACATGAAAATTTTTTAATATGCTGAGCATTATTTTTTCCTTTTCGGCTTCGTCAGCGAGCACCTTACCAACCCTTTGGACAAATTTTCAGCTTGCGGAAAATTATGCAAAAGATTCTTGAAAGCTTGCTATTTATCTTTTTTGAATAATATTTACGTATGAACCAAACTATAGCAAAACTTATTAGCACTCCGACAACCACATCTGTAAAATAGTGCAAGCCTAGATAAACTCTTCCAAAAAGGACAAAGATAAGCCAAACTGTATAGAGGATTTCTAAATATTTATAAGAAGAAGTAAATAAGACAAGACCAGATAGCACTGTTGCGTGATTGCTTGGAAAAGAAAAGCTTGACTCGCAGCCTATGTTGTTTATCCATGAAAGGCTTGGAATATTACAAGGTCTTTTCTCCCTTACGATTAATTTTATTATTTCGCTTGTGAAATAAAGCAAAAAAAACAGTACCGAAAAAGAAAATACATTTTTGTCCTTTTTGAAGTATAAGTAGATGGCAACGAGGGGTATTACTATTAGGAAACTTTCCCCTATGTATTTCATAATAATGTTAAGCCATGGGCTCGCAATAATTTTTGCGAAATCAAAAGCCCAGGTATTTATCAGATTTGTTAAGTCCATTATTTCAGATTTTCCTTCTATTTATATAAGCTTTACTGTATTATAGAAAAACATGGATATGGCAATTGACACAAGCTCTATTCTTTTTTGTTATGAGAATGGAATAGATATTTTTGACACGTTAAAATTTATGGGATATAAATCAATAGTTTCTAGAGGTGTGATTAGGGAGCTAGAGAAGAAAGCTATAGGCAATTCAGGTAAAAAAAGCTATGCCAAATTGGCACTTGAAGCAATAAAAACCAAACATATATATGTTGAGAAATCAGATGAATATGTAGACAATTGGATTAAAGAAAAAGCAGCTATAATGCCAGTATGCACAAATGATATAGAATTGAAGAGAGAGTTGAAAAAAAGAGGCGTAAAGGTTTTTACTGCAAGTAGGGGTGGAAAGATAAGGCAGTAATATACTGAGAGAAATACAACATCAGGCTGGAAGAGATAGTACATACAATATTTATTTATATTGTTTTCTAATAAATTATAGTTATTCTGGTGAGTTTTTGTATTATAAATATACAATAAAAGACACAATAAGCATACCCCCAACATATTTCGGGGAAGATATAAACAAGGTTACTACAACATTGTTGAGAAACAAATATGAGAGGATCCTAGATAAGGACATGGGTTTAATACTCGTAGTATATAATGTTAGAGACATTAGTGATGGCTATTTGCTACCTGGCGACCCTTCAACGCACCATGACTTGACGTTTGACGCACTTGCATTCAAGCTTGAAGTGGAAGAGGTTGTTGTTGGTGAAGTGAGCGAGCTTGTAGAGTTTGGATGTTTTGTAGAGATAGGCCCACTAGAAGGCCTTGTGCACCTTTCTCAGATCACAAGTGATTTCATAAGCTTTGATAGAAAGAGCGGTGTCCTTAGTTCAAGGAACACAGGCAAGGTTCTGAAAAAGGGAGATGTTGTATATACAAAAGTATCGACTATAAGCTGGAAATCAAATATAAAAGATAGTAAGATAGCGCTGACAATGAGGCCGGAGGGGCTGGGAAAGGAGGAATGGTTATTAGAAGCAAACAAACCACAAAAAGAAAAGAAAAAACAGCAAAAAAAAGGCAAGTAAGTTACCAACAAAGATTAATTTAAAATAGGTGAATAAATGGTAGAAAAAGCATGTAAAAAATGCAGACTTATAATTTCACAAGGGGAGGTATGTCCACTTTGTGGATCTACAGAATTAACAGCAAGATGGAGCGGATACGTAGTTATACTGAATGCTGAAAAATCAGATATAGCAAAGAAACTAAACATAAATGTAAATGGAAGATATGCGCTAAATATAAACGAATAAAAGTTCAGGCGCACATTTTTGTTTTCTCACCCTCAATTTTTATTTTTGCTTTATGCTTTATTTCCCTTTTCAGCACATCTTCATTGATATCAGTGCTCCTTTGTATTGCTCTCTTTTGCATTACTGCTTTCCTTTTCATATTCTTCTTCAATTATAATTTTTTGCAGGTTTAGATTACTTAACAAATCTTTTACGAGAAGCTCTTTGTTTATGAAATAATTAGCATCCCTTTTTACATTGCTACCTATGGTAATCCTTGCCATCCCGTCAGCTATTTCTATTTTATTTGGCGTTATGTCGTAAGATTTGGTGAGGGCATCTATTTTTTCCTTCTCGCCTGTTATGAGCTTATCCACTTTGACCTCGTAGAGAAGCTTTTCTCCTGCAAGTGGATGATTCAAGTCAACCAGCACGCGCCCGGAATTAACACTTTTTACAGTTGCGATGTGTTCATCTATTTCAAGCTGCAGACCAGGATAAGGCGTTATATCCTTATTTCTAAAATCAGATAAAGGCATTATTCTAACAAGGTCTGAATTTCTTTCCCCAAAGGCTTCCTGCGGGCTGATCTCTATTTTTTTTGTTTCATTTATACTCATTCCTTTTATGGCGTTTTCCAAGCCTTTTATTGCATTGCCTTTGCCTAGAATAAGAAGCTGAGGGCCATATTTTGCATCTTTGTGGTATATACCATTTTCTTCTGCTTTTTTCTTATCTGTTGTAAAGACCATGCTATTGTCTGCTACACGCCACGCCGTATATTCAAATTCTATGAAATCTCCTTCTTTGAAAGCCATAAAACCACTTGAGCAAGATTTATATCTGTTGCTTTTCAAAATGCTAATAAGCAATAGATATTGCTTAAATTATTTGATTGAAAATAACTAAAAACTTTGTGATATTATGGACAGCAAAAAAATTATACAACTTTTAGGATCTATTTTTGTAATGGTTATATTTGTTGTATCGTATTTTGCATTTGGAAATTATAATCCAACAAGTAAACAAACTGCCACAACACCTGTGCAGACATATCCAGAAATAGGCTATGCAAATGCTACAGTCATAGGATATGGAAATACTGCAACTATCTCGATTGTGTGTAATTTAAACAGCACATCGAGTATTGTGTCTGACCTCTTAAATGGATTGGAGCGCAACGGGAGTATAAATAATTATTATTCGCCAGAAACAAATGCCACGATTGTATATCTTGGAAAAATTGATCCACCCAATCTTAGCATATATTTAAAATCTAATTTAAACGAGAGCACATTTAATTGTATTTCGTTGAGCGCAAGCACAAAACTTCAACTACCACAGATAATATATCTTGGGAGCGGTTTACAAAAATATCCAATATTGCTGCCGAATTCTACAAGAATAATGAATTTTGAACTGCCAATAAGCAATAAGATAACCATAAAGCTTAGAATACTAGCACTTGTTACAGATAATATGAGTGTGAATAACCTTACTGCAAGAGTTGTTTAAATGGTTGTGGCTGAAGAATTAATTATTAGGAAAATGGCGATAAAAAATGCTGCGGATTATGGAAAGGCAGATTATAAGTCGGTATTAGGCAAGGCTATTCAAAAAGTACCGGATGCGAAGAAAAATATGAAAGATTTCGCAGAACTTGTTAAAAAAATAGTGGATGAAATAAACCTGATGAGTAAGGAAGAAATAGAAAAAGAATACAAAAAATTCGAAAAAGAATATGAGGAGTATGAAAAGAAAAAAGCAGAGGAGTCAAAGCCAAAGCTTTATTTGCAAGGCGCGGAGATTGGCTTTTTTGCCACAAGATTTCCGCCAGAGCCAAGTGGATACATGCATATAGGTCACGCCAAGGTTGCTTATCTTGAACAAGAATTTGCAAAAATTTACAAAGGAAAACTTTTCCTATACTTTGATGATACAAATCCTGAAAAAGAAAAAGAGGAATTTGTCAATGCTTTCAAAAAAGATCTTGAATGGTTAAATATAAATTTTGATGACGAATATTATGCAAGCGACAATTTGGAAAAAGTATACAATTTCGCAAAAAAATTGATAGAGAAAGGAAAAGCGTATGTATGCTTGTGTGAACCAGATGTTATAAAGAGAGACAGATTCGATGGCATAGAATGTGTTCATAGAGAGCACAGTGTTGAAAAGAATAAGGAATTATTTGAAGAAATGCTTGAGGGAAAGTTTGAAGAAGGAAAAGCTATACTTAGATTCAAAGGTGATTTGAAAAGCCCAAACACTACGATGAGGGATCCAACGCTTTTTAGAATAAAAAAAGCTTATCATTACAAACAAGGTAGAAAATATATAGTATGGCCAACGTATGACATGAATACACCGATTATGGATTCGATACATGGCATAACAGATGTTATAAGAAGCAAAGAGTATGAGCTTAGGACAGATCTTGATATGGCTATATTGGATGCTTTAGAGTTAAGAAAACCGAGAATACACCACGAGGCAAGGCTTGTGATAAATGATACACCAACGCAAAAGAGAGTTGTAAATAAGTTGATAAAGGAAAAAGTAATAAGCAGCTATGATGACCCCCGCCTCGTTACTATCGCAGCATTAAGAAGAAGGGGAATAACCCCCGAAGCTATAAGAAAATTTGTTTTGAGGTTTGGCATGTCGAAGGTGGAGAGCCATATGAATATGGGCATGCTGCTCGATGAAAATAGAAAAATTATAGATGGCTATAGTAAAAGGCTATTTGCCGTTACTAATCCTGTAGAGGTCGAAGTAAAAACTGATAAAAAAGATAAGGTAATGCTAAGGCTTCACCCAAATAAAGATATGGGCTTCAGAGAATATAATGTGAGTAATTTATTTTATATAAGCAAAAGCGATGCTGAAGACTTAAAAGAAGGGGATAAGGTAAGGCTCAAAGATTTATATAATATAGAAATAGAGAAGAAGGGAGATAAGATAATTGCAAGATATATGGGCAATGAATCTATAGATGCACAGAAAATACAATGGGTGGAAAAAAGAAACTATATTAAGGCGAAACTTATATTTCCAAAGCCACTCCTGCTTGCTAATAGAGATATAAATTATAACAGCTTAGAAATAATTGATTGCTTTGTTGAGAAGTATGCTGAAAAGCTCAATAAAGATGAAGTTGTACAATTTGAAAGGATTGGGTTTTTCAAGCTTGACAACAAAGAAAGTATGGAGTTTATAGAACTTTAGGTGCTTTGATGGACTTTGCATTTGAAAATAAGATAGAAATGCCACAGCTAAGGCAGGTAAACAATAATATAGCTTCCAAGGCTGTGGAAGAGGTAATAAGCAAAAACAGAAAGGATAAATTAAAAGAAAACATGGCAAGCAGAGAACTCTTTGAGACGCATTTGCAAAACATGAAACTTATTCTAGACACATATGAATATGAGATTACAAATATGCATAAGATACTTTCAAACTCTAGGAAAATGAAAATTTGGGACGTCCAGCATTATCTAAATGTAATTGAGGCGCTAGCCTTTGGGTACAAGAAACTTTACGGAATTGAAATAACAATACCTTTGCTAACAGGAATTATAACAAAATCAAATGATTTATATACACTAAACAAATATTATGATCTGCTTATTAGTGAAATGATAAAAAGAGTAAATCTTGCTGAATCAAAAACAAAAATTGAAGAGAGGAAAATAGAAGAATTAACGTTGAAGTTGAAATATGAAGAATCAAATATATTTAAAATATTCAAAAAAAGCAAAATAGAAAGCGTGAAAAGGAATATTATAATAAAGAAAAGAAAGATAGAAAGATATAAAGCAAGGGCAGAAAAATACAAAACTTTGCTTTCTTCAACAAGGAATATGCTGCGTGCAGAAAAATAGGAAAACGCATAGAATGCTTATTGTCATGTATATTGTTGTAGACGTCTTCACTAAGATTTTTTATATTTTACAAAATGCATAGACAGAAGTAGATTGTACTACGTGGTGCCACAAGAAAATATTTATAAAAAATGATGCGATTAAGGTATTAATTTACCCATAATATAATTTGAAATTTTTTATATTAACCAGTTAATGACTTCGCTTTAATTTACTTTTATAAATAACTGCTGAGGTTATAAATAAAATTACTGAAAGGATTATGGTTATTATTATACCCAGCATTATACCAGCAAAGACAAAAAAGATTAAGATAAAGAACTCTGCCGGAATCCAAGAAATGATATACCATTTATTAGATTCAGTAATTGACATATCATCATTTAATACCGCAATAAAAGATAAGATAGCATATATAAGGATTATACCTATTACTCCAGAAAAAAGAGCACTAGTGATTATCAGTATCGGGTTAATTTTTTTCTTTTTGTCAGATTCAATAGGTTTATTTTTTTCCATAATATATTTAATATAATAATATTTTTAAATATTGTTCTATTATACCTTACAAAAATATTATGGTAAAATTAGTATATAACAAAACTATGCAAAGAAATATTAAACAATTTCACGGTTGTGTATAATCAGAATACCAATTTGAAACATAAGTTACTCCACTTGCTTGACCGTTGTTGCCATTGCCGCTGTAGTCGTTTGCGTTGCCGTTCAATGGCCACCACCCAACAAGGTTTTGCAGGTCTATGGGAGCGCCGCCTATGCCCTCTTGGTAAAGGGCTTGTAGATCGGCTTGGGACAAAGAGGTGTTATATAGTTGAACATTTGACAAGTACCCTCCTTCCAACCTAGTAGAACAACACGGCCAATTTCCTAATCCGAAACTATAGCCATATTGCACATAATTTGAAGGTGGTGGAGAATTCCATGTTACATTGTTACAGT
>JBMFSM010000024.1:0-9549 GCA_049967555.1 Candidatus Micrarchaeia archaeon | reverse complement strand
ATTCCGCATTCATCCCACGATTGAAATCGTGGGCTTTCTGCTAAGCATCCTGTAATTCTTGCTTCTTCAGCAACCTCCTTCATTATATTATGTCGTCTCCACAGGCTTGACTTCCCTAATGTCCTTCGGTAGATTTTATCATACGTATATTGGATTAATACTTATATACATTTCAATTCCTTTCATCCTACCTCTAAAGAGTGTGGGATTCCTCACTCACATTAATAAAAGCAAAAATTTAAAAATAAATCTAAAAAATTGCAAAATAAACAAAACAAGAAATTGATATATAAATGATAAAAAAAGAATATTTGTTAAATTCGTAGGTAATGTTATGAATGACCCAGAAATTTTAGAGCTTTTATTATTGGAACGTAGAAAAGGAAAGAACCCAGAGCTTGTGACTAAAAAAATTAAAAAAATTGAACCAGGCGACTATGTTATATATAAGAACCCCATAAGAGTAGCAACGAACTTACCGTATGACATAGGCAAAGTATTAAAAAAAGAAAATGAAGACACCATAAGAATATATTCGATTAAATATGGAAAGATTATAAATATACTGCAAGAGCATATATTACCAACAAAAGATGCTGTGCTTTTGGATTTGCAGATCTTAAAAGAGGATGTAGATAAGAGTTCTATCGGGCACTTCTCCATATACAATGATGAACTTGTAAAAATTGTTGATGTGAAACCAGGGATAGTCAAAGAAATAGGGATTATTTATTTTACAGGTAAAAAATTTGGAAAGAAAGAATCTATTAAAGTGGATGAAAAAGATTTTTCAAAAATTTAATTTAGTTTATTTTATAATTATCTACCTTGTGATTTTATGGATGAATTCAAAAAAGTATTTAGAGAATATCCAGAATTGAGTTAGACTAGTGAAAATATAAAGATCGGGGATTATGTAATATACAAAACTGAAGAACTAAAAAATAAATTCAAAAAAGGGCAAAAAATAGATCCAGAATTTTATGTTTTATATAAAAATGAGGTGCCTATTTATTATGATATTGGACTTATAACTGATATTAAAAAGAATTTATTAAAAATAATTTCAATAAGTAATGAAAGATTTATGAAAATAAAAAGAGAAGATATAATACCACCAAAAGATGCAATAATATATAAATTAGAAACAGAAATGCTTGCATATAATAAAGATATTGGCTCATATAAAATATATAAAAATGAGCTTGTAAGGATTATAGATATAGAGTCACATGAAAAGCTTAATAGGGTGGAAGTGTTATATTATACAGGCGAGAAAAACACTAGAAAAGAGATTATTAAAATAGATAAAAAGCAGCAGATGAATTTAGTTTTTTGAAGATGTTGCACGTAGTAGCTGAACTTTTAAGCAGATAAGACCTGATAGCAACATCACCCATAATTGTGTAGAATTTATAAGTGTGTGGAGTTTTTATTTGGTTTTTAAGGACAACATAATAAAGGCAATATTATTTTACAAAAATGTGCAATAACCTTTTTTATTGTTTTTGATTATATAATATATGGGGATTTAGAGGGGTTATTGTGGATGCTATTAAAGCGGAAGAATATAAAGGAAAATTCATTGAATTTTACAATACTTATTATTTGAGCCAGATAAATGAGATGTTTATAGCATATCCAAAGAGAAGGAGCATTTTAATAGATATCAAAGATCTTGAAAAATATGATAGTGAGATTGCTTCAGAGCTTATAAATAACCCAGACAATATCCTTCAGTTGGCAGATATTGCACTTGCGGCGATGAGTCCAAACCCCAACCCGAAAGAGCCAGTACATGCAAGATTTGCAAATATTAATCAAGAAAGTGTACTTATACAAGAAATAGGTTCTGAATATATTGGTAAATTACTTACCTTAGATGCACTTGTTGTGAAAAGATCAGAAATAACACCAAAGGTGCATATAGGTGTTTATAAATGCTCATATTGTGGAACTGTTGTTAAAATAGATATTGATAAAGACAATCCACCAGAATTCTGCCCGCAATGCAAGAGGAGATCACTTAAACAGATAAATGAAGAATCTGAATTTATAAATCTGCAGAAGATAGCGGTACAAGACCCTCTTGAAAGGCTAAGAGGTAATACACCAACATGGCAACTTGAAGTTTGGCTTGAAGATGACTTAGTAAATAGTATAATACCTGGAGACAGAGCAGACATAACTGGCATATTAAGGATAAGACCAAGAAGAAATTCCAAAGGCAAAGAGGAGAAGACAATCTTTACAATGTTTTTTGATGCTGTTTCACTTAAACCTAGACAGAAAGAATTTATAGAAATAGAAGTTACACCTGAAGAAGAAAGAGAGATAGAGGAGCTTGCAAAAGATCCCCATATATTTGAAGATGTTGCAAAATCAATAGCACCCTCAATATATGGTTATGAAGAAATAAAAAAGGCACTTGCCTTACAGCTTTTTGGAGGCACGCCAGACAAGAGGCTTGTAGATGGTGGAGCAATAAGAAGTGATATTCATATACTTTTGATCGGTGACCCAGGATCGGCTAAAACAAGGCTTCTGCAGGCAGTAACATCAATAGTGCCTAAAGGGATTTATGTCAGTGGTAAAAGCACGAGTTCAGCAGGATTGACAGCTTCAGCAGAAAGGGATGAATTTGCAGAAGGGGGATGGACATTAAAAGCTGGAGCACTTGTACTTGGATCTGGCGGTGAAGTTAGCATAGACGAATTTGACAAAATAAGTGATGATGATAAATCGGCATTGCTTGAAGCTCTAGAATCACAGACCATAAGCATTGCCAAAGCAGGTATAGTGGCTAGGTTTAATGCAAAAGCTTCGGTGCTTGCAGCGGCAAACCCAAAATACGGCAGATTTGACAGAAATCAGTATCCTGCTGACCAGTTTGATATACCACCAGCGCTTTTGTCAAGATTTGACCTCATATTCCCTATAATGGATATCCTTGATGAAGAACAAGATAAAAGAATAGCGAAACATATATTGGTGCAACACCAAGCAGCAGGAGCTAAGATAGCAAAATTAGCAGAATATGAACAGGTTGAAGCACCTCCAATAAAGTCAGAAATACTCAGAAAATATATTGCTTATGCAAGGCAGCACATAAAACCCATGCTGAGCCCAGATGCAAGTAATAAGATAGAAGAATTTTATGTAGAGCTAAGGAAGCTTGGCTTAAAACAAGGAGCTGTTCCGATTACGCCGAGGCAAATTGAGGGGCTTGTTAGGCTTGCTGAGGCAAGCGCAAAGAGCAGGCTTTCTGAAAAAATAGAGCTAAAAGACGCTGAACTTGCTATATCTTTATTTGATTACATGCTCACAACCCTGGCTGTTGATAGAGGTGGAAGAAAGGATATAGATGCACTTATTACAGGCATGCCTAGAGAAAAAGTGGATAAGATAAACACGCTGATGAAACTCATAAATGAAATTGATGAGAAAGAGCAAGGGGCAAAGATAGTCAGAGTATTGGAAGAAGCAGAAAAAGTAGGCATAGATAGGGCAACAACATCAAAATATATTTCTGAATTGGAAAGGAGTGGTGACATATACAGCCCTAAACCAGGAATAATTAAAGTAGTAAAGCACGATGAAGAATAGGTGTTAGTTTGATAAAAAGGATAGAGTTAAGGCAGCAATTGAATATATTAGCTCTCTTCATGATAGTGCAGTTTGGCGGACTTATTTTGGCAAGCTTAGTATTTTCAACAACCCCTCTAACAAGTCTGGCAAGCGCCCAGAACAATGGCCAGATTAATACCCCCGCTCAGGCTCTATGGTTCTTTGTCTATTTTATAGTAGCAACGCTAGTTATACTGCTAATATTTAAGGTTTACCACGGAGATGTTCTGTTTAGGCTCCTTGAAGGGTTTGTCATTGTAGTCTCTTCCCTCTTCGTTTTTCTTGTTATACTGGATTATCTATTCCCAAATATACAAGGGTTTGCCCCAATACTTGCTTTGCTGCTTGCTGTGCTGCTCATAATCCTCAAAAACAAGCAACCAAAGCTAAGGAATACAGTAGCAATAATAGCGAGTATGGGGGTTGGGCTTGTGTTGGGCTTGGATTTCGGATTTAGCATTGCATATATTCTTGTCGTTGTTATAGCAATATATGATTATGTTGCAGTCTTTGTAACTAAGCATATGCTTACTCTTGCTAAAGCTGTCTCTAGCAGGGGGCTTGCATTCCTTATAGGTTCCACAGACATAGAAGTTATACCAAAAGGATTTTTTAATAAAGAGGAGGCAAAAGAGTATGAGGAATATAAAAAAGAGCTCCGGAAAATTAAAAATCCTATAATAAAAAACCTTATCAAAAAAGGTAAGCTTCCGCTTATAAGCCAGATTCAGCTTGGGGCTGGCGACTTAGGGATACCACTTATGCTAGCAATAAGCTCATATAAAATAGCAGCGAGCTACTTTCTTCCAGTATGTGTAGCCATTGGGGCTGTATTTGGCATGATTTATACCATATATATACAAAAAAAGTTTCTTATACCGCTGCCAGCCATACCTCCACTATTCTCATTCATGAGCATGGCACTTGGATTGGCGCTGCTTCCTGCAGGCTTCAGATATTTTATAATATTCTTTGCTATAGGTATAGGAATGCTAGGTATATTTACTCTTGAGGCAAAGAGAACTTCAAGGCATAAAACTTAGAAAAACCATCTTTTTTTGTCCGGGTTGTCTTTGCCTGACCTAAGCTCCTTGAACTTCTTCAAGAGCTCCTCTTCCTCTTTTGATAAAGATTTAGGCATTGTTATATTTACAATTATTATTTCATCCCCACTGCCATGCTGTGTTTTTATACCTTCGCCTTTTAATACTATTTTTGCTTCTTGTTGCGTGCCGCGAGGTATCTCAACATCTTTTTCACCGCTAAGTGTCGGCACTTTCACAATACCACCAAGTATTGCTGTATAGAAGGGTATGTTTATATTAACAAACAAATCATTGCCATTTCTTTTGAAAATTTTATCTTCGATTACGTGCACTTCTACAAACATGTCCCCGCTCCCACCCTTGGCAAAATCCCCCATACCTCTCAATCTAAGCCTTGCACCATCTTCTATGCCTGGAGGTATTTTGACAGCCACCTTCTCATCGCTTACAACACCGCCTGTGCCGTTGCAAACCTTGCACGGTTTGTCGTAAATCTTTCCAGAACCACCACACCTTGGGCATGTTGAAGAGGTTTGTATCCTACCAAAGAACGTGTTTTTTACAGATAATATTACACCCCTGCCATTGCATTCAGGGCATTTAACCAATTTTGCATTTGGCTCAGCGCCAGAACCGCCACAATGTGGACACTTTTTTATGTGCCTAAACATTATCTCTTTTTCGGTGCCGTTTGCCACGTCTTTGAGTGTTATATCCAACCTATATAGAATACTCTGTCCGACGCGTTCTCTTCCACGCCTACCTCCAAAAGGGCTAAAAAACTCTTCACTGATGTCCTCGGCACCGAAATCAAAACCAAAATTTATGCCTAGATCTTTGAATATATCCTCAAAATTGAAACCGCGGAAAATGTCATCTTCGCTGTATCTCTGATTGAATCCAGCAGGTCCATACATGTCATACTGTTTCCTCTTCTCAGGATCGCTAAGTACAGCGTATGCCTCGTTTATTTCCTTAAATTTTTCCTCCGCCTCTTTGCTTTTATTTCTATCCGGATGATACTTCAACGCAAGTTCTCTATATGCTTTCTTAATTTCATCAGTAGAGGCATTGCGCGACACGCCCAATATGTTGTAGTAGTCATTGGTCACGATTTCACTATTTTTTATGGAAGATTATTTTTCTACCCTGAAGTCTGCATCAGAAGCGCCACCCTGCCCCTTTTCATTTCCTGGGCTGGCATTGCCAGGACCGGAAGAACCTGCTTCGCCTCCTGCCTGGCTGCCTTTGTACAATTCACTGCCAAACTTTTCAAGAGCCTCTTTTAAATTGTCCATCTTAGATTTTATCTCGTTTTCATCTTCCTTCTTTATCGCATCCTGAAGCTCGCTTTTCGCTTTTTCTACCATATCTTTTGTCTCTTTTGATACCTTATTATCACTATCTTTCAAAGTTCTTTCTGCAGTGTATATAAGGGATTCGGCAGTATTCTTTGTTTCTATAAATTCCCTTATTTTCATGTCTTCTTGTGCATACTTTTCAGCATCTTTTGTCTTTTCTTCTATTTCTTCTCTAGACATCTTGTTTGGCGCTACGACTTGCATACTCTGCTCTTTGCCTGTTGCTTTATCTTTTGCAGTTACATGTAATATTCCATTTGCGTCTATATCAAACGTAACCTCTATCTGCGGTACACCCCTAGGTGCTGGTGGAATACCCATTAGAGTAAATTTCCCTAGAGATATGTTATCTTTTGCAAGCGCCCTTTCTCCTTGGAGTATTTGGATATCTACGCTTGTTTGCATATCTTCTGCAGTGGTGAAGATTTGGGATTTCTTTATCGGTATGGTTGTGTTTCTATCGATTATTTTAGTCATCACACCGCCGAGCGTTTCTATACCTAGCGAGAGTGGAGTAACATCCAAAAGTACTATATCTTTTACTTCACCAGTAAGCACACCAGCTTGTATTGCAGCACCAAATGCTACAGCCTCCATTGGATCTACTCCGCGCTCTATTTTCTTTCCTAAGAGTTGCTCAACGTATCTCTGCACTATAGGCATCCTTGTTGGACCACCCACCAAGATTACTTTGTTTATATCTTTTGGCTCAAGCTTGGCATCTTTTAGTGCTTGCATTACAGGTTTTGTTGTTCTTTCCACTATTGGTAAAACTATTTCTTCAAGCTTTGCCCTAGTTAAAGTGTAGGTAAAATGCACAGGTGAATTCCCAGGACCCATTGTCAAAAATGGAAGATTTATCTCTGTTTGCAATGTTGTAGATAGCTCTATTTTCGCTTTCTCGGCAGCTTCTCTTATCCTTTGCAGTGCTTGCTTGTCATTTGAAATATCTACACCCGCTGAGGATTTTATTTCTTTTAGTAGAAAATTCACCAAAGCATTATCCATATCTGTTCCGCCAAGCTGTGTATCACCACTAGTTGCCTTTACTTCAAATACGCCGTTGCCGAAATCCATTATAGTGACATCAAGCGTGCCGCCACCAAAATCATAGACAAGCACCTTCATTTCTTTGTTAAGTTTGTCTAATCCATATGCTAAGCATGCAGCTGTTGGTTCATTTACAAGCCTTACCACTTCAAGCCCAGCTATTTCTCCAGCATCTTTTGTAGCCTGTCTCTGATTGTCATTGAAATATGCAGGCACTGTTATTACTGCTTGTTTCACTTCTTCTCCAAGGTATGCCTCTGCATCATGTTTTATTTTCTGTAGCAGTATAGCAGACAGTTCTTGTGGTGTATATTCTTTCCCAAAGATTTTGTATTTATAGTCTGTGCCCATCTTCCTCTTGAATGCAGACACTGTTCCTTCTGGATTAGCAACTGCTTGCCTTTTTGCTGGCTCGCCAATAAGCCTTTGGCCATCCTTTGTAAATGCAACATAGCTTGGAAAAGCCTTTCCGTAAAGTGATATGCCTTCTGTACTTGGTATAAGCACAGGTCTGCCGCCTTCTAAGATCGCGGCTGCGCTATTTGTCGTTCCTAAATCTATTCCAATAATTTTTGCCATAAAATCACCTTTTATTTTTTATTTTCGATTTCACCTTTTTCACTGTTCTCTTTGCTTTTTGCGATTATCACACTTGCAGGCCTCAAAAGAATGTCATTAAGCATAAATCCTTTTCTTACAATCTCTATTATAGTACCTTCTTTCTCGTTGCTCTCCCTTACGAGCATTACCTCATGTTTGTAGGGATCATATTTACCTTCTGTGTTAATTTCAGAAAGACCTTCTGATTTCAACGTATCCAGAAAGTTTGAATATACCATCTCAAAGCCCCTTATAGTCTTGTCATTTTTGTTCTCTACAGAAAGTGCAAGTTCAAATTCGTCAAGGGTAGGAAGGAGCTTCTTCATCAATTCTGCTTTTCCAGCCTGCTTAGAATTTTCCACGTCTTTTGCAATTCTCTTTTTATAGTTGTCAAATTCTGCAGCAAGCCTCAACAGCCTGTCTTTAAGCTCAAGGTATTCGCTTTCGCTAACTAACTTTTTTTCTTTTTCCTTACTTTCTTCTTTCTTTTCAGCTTCTTTATTCTCTTCCTTTTTTTTCTCGCTTTGCGGCTCTTCCATAAAACTCACGTGTGACCAATTCATCGAATTTCTCAGCAAACTCAAGTAACCTTCCAAATTCCCTAAGCATATCTGCCTGAATATCTGCTATTGTATCTTCCATGCTCATTGACCTAAGAAAATATTTTCTTCCCTTTCTGATAATCAATCCGGAGCTTATAAATCGGTTTAGATGATAGATTACAGTAGTTCTGGGAATTTCCAACCAATCACAAAGCTCTTTGCTTGTTATTCCCTCTCCACTAATACTTCTTGATACTATATTTTTTAATATTTCTGGTTCAACCTTATCTTCTAGATCAAGAGCTTTGCAAAACCACCTCATCAGTTCGCTCGGCGTCTCCTTTAAAGGTTTTGCAAGTGGTTTTATTATAAGTCTTTCTTCAGCAGGCATAATAATATTATGTGCAAAAATATTTAAAAATGTTTGTTTTTTTCAAAAAAAAGTTGTAAGATTTCAAACTTTCTTATTCAGAAGATTTTTTAGATTATTTATTATGGCATCGACCAAACGGAGGGATTCTTCCTTGTTATTTTTATTTTTTGGAATAAGAATCATTGTGTAAATGGGCTGTTGAATATTAAACCCCTCTAAAGGGATTTCTTCAAACTTCACCTCTATATTGAAATTTAAAAGATCTATATTATAAAGATCTTTTATTCGTGACTCTTCCGTATTTATCACATATTCTAAAGGGCCATATTCTATTTTTTTAAGATTTTCAAATTTTTCAATAAGTGCAAGTATTTCTTTTTCACTGATATCTCTTTTTGCTGATTTAAAAGGATGAATAATCTCCTGAAGAATAGTAGGTTTATAGATATTTTCTAGTTGCTTTATCTCTTTTAGTATGTTGGTTATCTCGACTTTTGAATTATGTATCTCCATGATTCATTTGTCTTCTTTACAGTATAAATACTTTTGTTTTGTTTTGTTTAGAAAAAATATAAAAAAGTGGATACAATAGTGATTCGTTTCATGCTCATCTGAATGAGACTTGATTCTGAATGAAACTTGATTTTTCCAATACTGGATATATTTTATAAGTGACATCTTCCTACCAGTAAATGGCGTGGACCACCCAAGCGAACAATGATATGATATTATTTGTTCCAAATGGAAAAAGGAACAGGGTGCCGAGGTCACTGACCAATGAAGCAAATCCCACCAATTTCTATGGTTCGCTTTTATCCCACCTAAAGAGTGTGAGATTTTCCACTCGCTTCGTTAAGAAGATTTTGTGGACTCCGCGGGATTTTCACACTTGTTTTGAACCCGCAACCTCCTGCATGCCATGCAGGCGCGCTACCGTTGCGCTAGGAGCC
>JBMFSM010000023.1:0-10363 GCA_049967555.1 Candidatus Micrarchaeia archaeon | reverse complement strand
CCAACTTCATCTGGACGCATGAGCCTGTTTGCAGGGACTCTCCTATTGGAAATCTAGAGAGTTTCATGATCCCACCTAAAGAGTGTGGGCTTCCTTGTCGAGAATAGGTGATTGGATAAATCTCTACTTTATTTTTGTATATCCTATAATCTATATACTTCCAGCATATGTCGCAAATGGCTCGCCAGTGATATTTAAAGGAGTTAAACCGATTGATTTTGGCAAAACCTTTAAAGGAAAAAGGATTTTTGGGCCACACAAAACAATACGTGGTCTAATTTTTGGATTGGCAAGTGGTATAGTAGTAGGTGCAGCAGAGTCATTAATATTACCATATATGCTTGTAGTGGGGATTGTGTTATCAATAGGAACGCACTTCGGCGACCTGTTTGGTAGCTTTATAAAAAGGAGAATGGGCAAAGAATCTGGCTCAAGTGTGCCTTTCTTAGACCAATATTTATTCTTGATTTTTGCACTTCTCTTTGCATATCCTCTTGGTAATATGCCTGGCATTGTGGGGATAATATTCCTTTTCATTCTAACTGGAATAATGCACAAGCTTACGAACGTGCTTGCCAACAAGGCAAAACTTAAGGATGTGCCCTGGTAAACCATCAGCCTTTGAAGCTGCTTCCGAAGCGTGTTGGCTTTCTTGTTAGAGTTAGGTGATAAATTCTATGCAAATTATTGTAACAAGGCATCTACCAAATCGTATCTATTAAATCCAGAGCCATGGTATTATATTAAGTATAAGTGCAACTATCAATATGATTGCTAAAACTTCGACCGTTCTTTTGCTAGCCTCTAGTTTATATATCTGCCAGCCATCAAATCCTGGAATAGGTAAAAGATTCACCATTCCGACAAGAAGGTTAAGTAAGAAAGACAATGATACAAAAGTAAAGATAAAGTATATGCTCGAGCCAAATATGCCTTTTGGTGCATAGTTCTCTTGGACATAAACCCCTATCTTTCCTGTTTGATTTGTTTTGAATGAATAAGAACCCTCATTGGTCTGCACCGAAATTGTAGAAAAAGGCGTGTCATTTGCGGCTGCGGTTTTAAAGCTCGTTATATTTTTTATCGGAAAGCCGTTCCACTTCTCTATTACTGACCCTGGGGTAAGGACATTGTTGGCTGGGTATTTTGGAATTGTTGCTACAACAGAGACAAACGTGTGCATTATGCTACCGAGCACAGGTAGCATTATTAGCATTATCACGAAGAAGATAATGCTAGCGAGTAAATTGGATGCAATACCTGCAATGTATATTTTTTCTTGTTTTTCTTTGCATAATTTCTTTAACTTTTTTTCATCTGGTTCCACATATGCGCCTAAAGGTATTATTCCAAAAAGTAAAACACCTACAGATTTAAGCTTCACTTTTGCTATTTTTGCAAGTACACCATGCGAGAATTCATGTATTACAAGCAGAAAAATAAGAGACAATATTCCTGCGAACAAAGGCATAGTTATGCCGGGTATTATCGGCGCAACGCCAGGAATCTGGGAATTAGTAATATTATAATTCGGTTTTCCTGCCATTACTGTTGAGGCAAACATTATGGTTGAAGCAAGTATTGAAAACCCGTTGTATATTATTGATCCTGCTGCAAGGACTGCAAACCCTCCGACAAAAGTCGCAGCATATAAGGCATAAGAATAATAATAATCTGAGCTTGAAATACTGCTGTTTGCTACAGCCTCATTCATTTTGTTCGTGACTTGTGGTATGCTAAGAAAATTCATTGGTAAATACATATAAGGCATTACAAAATAGATCATGGCAAGAAGGCTTGCCATGCCAATGGCAAAAACTTTCTTGTTTATATATTTAAATATAAATATAGAAAAAATACCAAGGCTTACAGTAAGACCCCATTCTGCAATGGCGTTCCAAAGCCTTCTATTTTTCTTTGAAAGTTTTTCTATAAAATTTATTCCATGCCTGCCGCCAAGCATGTACGCGCCATATGAACCCTTCAAGTTGTTTAGATACATTATAATCTCTCCGCTTATTACGAGAGATATTATTGCACCGATCCATCTTGAAAAAATTCCTAAGTTTGAAATATAAAAGTAGGCAAGTGCAATTACATCGAGTGAAGCAATAAGCGCAGTTAGAAAAACTTTCGTGCCTCTATTTAGCTTTATTTTCCCCTTCATTAAATCAGCTTTTATCAAACGTGGCCAAAAATCGCACAATTCATGTGGATATAAGCCACTGCAATGAATATAAATATATAAGATATAAATAAATATGGTCGTAATGAAAACAGCATCTGAATATCAAGAACATATTTCAAAAAGGCAGAAAGAAACACTGAACAGGCAGATGTATCTTGCAAAAGAACTCTATAATATGCTCCTTGAAAAGTCAAAAGCAGACTACGAAGGAACAGGCAAAACCCTCACAGAATATAGAATGAATGCAGGGATTACTCAGATAGAAAAGGAAAAGCCAGAATTTGCAGAAATGCATTCACAAGTTCTTCAGAATGTTTCAGAAAGAGTATCTGATAGACCAAAGGTAAGAAAGGATCTTGGAATAACGCAACATGCAGTCCTATCAGACAATACCATACACAAAAACACAAAAATAACCAAGCATCAAAGAAATCATGCAAAGGTTATGCAGCAAAGCGTCTCAAGAAAGGAAACGTGGCTCTGGCTGTAGAAGTTGTTAATATTTTATTGGCAGTGGTTTTATGGAATGCGAGGTATGTGGCAAAGAGACCAGTGTTGTATATGTTGTGGAAGTAGAAAGGGCGATACTGAATGTATGCGCCGAGTGTGCAAAAGGTAAAAAAATTGTAGAGAAAATAGACTTAAGCAAGCAAAAAGAAGAGAAAAAAGCAATCAAGAGGAATGAAGAAGAAGAGAAAGAGGTAGTAGAGCATTACGGCGGACTGATAAAAAAAGCGAGGGAACGCTTTGGGTTCTCTGTTGGTGTGTTGGCTGAGCGTATAAATGAGAAGGAAAGCACCATGCTTAGGATAGAAGAAGAAAAAATGCTGCCGAATGACAAGATAATTAAAAAACTCGAAAAAGAGCTTGGGATAAAGCTTCTTGAGCCGAAGAAAAAAACGCAGAATGTACACATAAAGCCCAACGAGCCATTTACCCTTTGGGACGCTGCGGAGAAAAAAGAGAAAAGGTAAGTGCTTGGCGGTAGACATTAGCAAGCTTGTTGGAGAAGTAAAAGAAAGGATAGAACTCAATGAACTTAGCGGGAAGAAGCTTGCAATAGATGCATATAATACAATATATCAATTTCTTTCAATAATAAGGCAGCCTAATGGCATGCCTCTTGTTGATTCCAAAGGGAAAGTAACAAGTCATCTTTCTGGGCTTTTTTATAGGACAATCAGCATTGTTGAAAACGGCATAACACCAATATTTATTTTTGATGGAATTCCACCCATGCTTAAGAGGCGGACCATAGAAGCAAGAGCAAGCAGGCGTGAAGAGGCGTATGGCGAATGGCAGGATGCAATGAAAAAGGGGCTTGTAGAAGAAGCAAGAATTCATGCCATGGCAAGTACAAAGATAAACAAGGAGATAGTTGAAAGTTCAAAAGAGCTTCTGCAAGCTATGGGAATTCCATTTCTTCAAGCCCCCAGCGAAGGTGAAGCACAGGCGGCAAGGCTCGTGAAGGAAGGCTTTGCATACGCTGCAGCAAGCCAGGATTATGATCTTTTCCTTTTTGGTTCAGATATAGTTATCAGAAACCTTACCATAACCGGAAGGAGGAAGCTTCCAAAAAAGAATGTTTATATAGAAGTAAATCCGGAGATGGTGCTATTAAAGAAACTTCTTGAGAAATTTGAAATAACTCAAAGAGATCTTATATGGATAGGTTTGTTAATAGGCACAGACTTCAATACAGGTATAGATGGTATAGGTCCAGCTACAGCGCTCAAACTGGTAAAAATATATAGAGAAAAAGAGCAACTTGTAAAGGCGGTAAAAGAAAAATATCAAGATTTTGATGTTGATCCATTTGAAGTTGAAAAGATATTTACAAATCCAGATACTCGAGAGCTCAGCCTTGAAGAGCAGCAAAGCCTTAATATAGCAAAGCCAAACATGGATAAAATAACCAAGATAATGTGTGACGAGCACGAATTTTCGCATGAAAGAATTATTAAATTCGCTGAAAAACTCGAAGAGCTAAGTGATGCCAAAGGGCAAAAAAGCCTTTTTTGATCGCTTTGGATTTTGACGCAGAAATTATATTCAGTATCTCGCTCTATACAGATATTATCATACATTTTTATATATGTTTATTATAAAAAGATAAAAAGGTGATAAAATGGAATGGAAAAATAAAAATAAGGCTCTTTTCAAAAAGATTGAGAGCTTAAATGTTGATCTTAATGATTTTCCTGAGTTAAAGGAAATAGCTTCGAAAAACGGGTTCAAAATAAGTTGGTTTCTGTGTGGTTCTGACCAAGGATATTTGATTTATCTCAATAATGAGCTCAAAGCAAACGTTTATGTTAATTTAAATAGCAAAACTTACGATTTAAGGCTGCTTAGCAACGATAAAAATTGGGAAGATGAAGTAAATAAAATCTACGCGGAATCTGTAAGGATTAAAAACATTGAAAAGATACAGCACCTCAAAAATATTTTCAAAAAGGGTTAATACCTTGTTGTTGATTTTCTAGGAACATATATAAATTTCTTTTCAGTATATCTTACAGGTGATTATAATGGCGAAGAAAATAGGAAAAGCTCGCAGAAAAATTTCTATAATAAAAGAGAAGAGGGTCGCAAGGAAAAAGTTTAAACAGACAAAAAAGCGATGCTGATAACTTTTCGGCCAGATTCGATGGAAGAAAAGATATCTATTCCTGTGGCTTATTCCTGTAGCTCCAGCGGAGACAAAGAAGAGCTCATATCTTGTGCAAAAAAAATCAAAAAGTATGGTTTTGTACAGCTATTCGCAAACAATAAAAAAATAGCCGAGCGGCTCCTTCCAGCATATTTTAACGCGCTCATAAGAATAGAAGATAACATAATGCGTTCGAGCTCATTGGCCACTGAGCTTCTTTTATTGGTAAGCGGGCAGATGAATATATCAAAAGCAATAAAGGAAGTAGGAATAAAAAACAATGACTTCATACTTTTTGCTACAAGCGAGGAAGAGGCTAAGTTATTTGTTGATTGCTCGAAGTCAAAAATATTAAAAAAACTTAATCTCGAGTTTGCCACAAAAGAAAGCCCGAATGTGGCGGTATCTGAATTATTATATGGTTAGGAACGCCAGCGAGAAAAAGTACGCGAGCGCAAGGCTTGTTATCGCTCCACCAATCCATATAAACGCTATGCTCTTTAAAGGCTTTTTCAGCAATATTCTATTTCTATAGCTTAATCCACTTCCATATAGACTCGCTATAAATGTTTGCGTGTTTGATAAAGGTATTGCAAAAAGAGTGGCAATCTCTACAAGTGTCACTGATACGAATTGTGAATTTATCGCGTTTATATATCTTAACGGAATTATTTCATCCCCTATTCTCTTGAGCTCGCCACTACTTAGAAATATACTGCCAAATATGATTGCAAGCACAATAACGGTAAGTGAATAATAATTTTTCGGCAATGCAGAATAAATAAGTCCTATTGTATTTGCACCAAGAGTAAAAGCGGCAAAGAAAGAAAGAACCACAAGCATGGCCCTAATCCATTTGACTGTGCTCCAAATCTTTCTTTTTCTTGTGAATGTGTGAGTGGAATGCATAAGTAAACCAATCATCACTATGGATATAATGGGTGCAATAATCCAAAAAGCCAATACAATTGCAACATAGCCCCAATTTATGCGCAAGCCAGCCGCAAGGCTAATTCCAAGAAGTATGCTAGTGAAATTTACAGAAAGAGATTGTGGAACTCTTATCTTATGTGCTATAATAAAAATAATTATTGCTATTGCAAGTGCTATTATCAAAAACGGCATCATGTCTATTGGCATTATAGAATAAATTCCTTTTCTAAGCATGTCTCCCTCTGCAAGAAGTCCAGTAACATAGCCAAATATAGTCAATATTATACCTATTTTTTTACTTATTATTTTGCTGCCTATTATTGAACCTGAACACACGGGGAGATTATTCCCTGATGTTAGTGACACAAGTATAAATGAAAAAATAAACAAAACAATTTCTGCAATCAAGTGATCACGATATTATCGATGACATTATTGTAAGGAATATATCTGAAGAATCTTCACAGTTGTCTAGTATGTCGTCAGCCTGGTGGGCAAGCTCCATAATATGGTAAAAAGTTTTGAAGTCTAATTTTTCCTTATAAACATCGTCAAAGAGCCCGTCTTTTATTTCATCTCCTGCCTCTTCGAGCTTTTCTATCTCTTTCCTATATGTGCTTATTTCGTTTATCTTATCGCTCTTGTGCATTTTCTCCATAATAAGAAGTGCTGAGCGGGCAAGCCTCGTCATCTCGATAAGCTTTAGCTTTATTTTTTTATCTAACCTTCTGTTATTTATATTATATCTTAAGAGCTCCCTTGCTAGATTATATTCACAGTCTATTATATTATCTTCCTTATTTACAAGGTCTAACATATTATCTATAAGGTTCGGTGCTATTGCACCACTTGTAATATCTTTAGTTATTTCAAAAGCAATATCATCTGAATCCTTTTCCAATGCTCTTATTTTTTTTATATCTCCCCCACTGGCTATCAATTCTTCTAATGCTTCACTGGCTTTAATTCCTATCCTAACTATATCATTAAACTTCAATATAATCTTTTGCTCGCCACCTTCAAGCACACTTTCTACAAAATTCATCACAACACCATATGTCTGCTAATATGATTTATTTATAATATCATAAATCCTTGCTGCTTTTTTCTTACCTATTTTTTCAACATGCATAAGATCATCAACATTTGCATTTGCTACATTTTTTATACTGCCAAATTTTTTAAGTAGCTTGTCTGCTATCTTTGGTCCGACTCCTGGAAGTGCAGCAAGCAACAGCCTCTGCCATTCATTATCACTGTAGGCTTTTTTTGCTCCCGATATCTTTGGAAGCCTCCCTTTTTCTTCCTGTTCTCTGTTTGCTATCAAATAAAGTATCTCTGCAGTTTCATCCTCATTGGATGAGATTATAACTTGCGTATCATAGTCTACATATAATTTGAGGATTGCTCCGAGTATCACCCTGCTTTCAAGTCTGTGTTCATTGCCGTCTCCTTCTATAAGAAGCATGGGTTTTGGATAACCCTCTTTTAATCTTTCTACTTGGTCAAAGATCCTACCATTTATTATCGAACTTTCAAAATCAGATATACTCTTTCTCTCCACACATATCCTGTCTGATAATATATAATCTCCTACAGGTAGTGTCAAAAATTCAAGCTCGGCAAGTTCACCAAGCCTCTCAATGAGCTTAAAATTTCTTTCCCGATTGTCTACTGTTATCTTAGCCATATTTATAAATTATGTCACATTATTTATTAGGTTTTATGGCAAGGCGAGTAAGCAAAAGAAAAAGGCCAAGCAGGGAAAAATATATTCTGAAGGAGCACCAGAAGGTTGAAGAAGGTGTTTTCAATGAAAAGACGGTACAAAATCTAGGCAAGCTTATAACTCATAACATCATTTCTAAATTGTATTTTATAATAGCCAAGGGTAAAGAAGCAGATGTGTATCTTGCAGAACACGGGAGCTTGATAAAAGAGAACATTGTTGTTGTAAAGATATTTAGAGTAGAAAACTCTGGATTCGAGAAAAGGCTTGATTATATCATTGGGGATCTTAGATTTACTGGAATAAAAAAAAGCATGCACAATCTTGTCAATACGTGGTGCAAAAAAGAATATGGCAATCTAAAGCTTGCAGAAGAGGCAAAAGTAAATGCGCCTAAACCTTATGCATTTTTTGGCAATGTGCTTGCAATGGAGTTTATAGGAAAAGACAGCATACCTGCAAAAACTTTGAAAGAAGAGATGCTTATCGAACCAAACGAAGTGTTTGACAAGATTTTGCTCAACATAAAGAAGCTTTACAAAGTGGGTCTAATACATGGTGACATAAGCGAATACAATATACTCATAAACAGTGGTGAACCCTATATCATTGACTTTGGTCAGGCAGTTGTCAAGTCACATCCTATGGCTATAGATTTTCTAAAAAGGGATATTCTTAATGTTTGCTCTTACTTTTCAAAGAAATATAATGTAAAATCAGATGCAGAAAAAATTTTCTATGATATTATATCAACAGACAAGCAATGAATTTCAAAAAGCCTGGAACCAAATCAAGGCACATTGTATCCTTTTCTCTTTAGCTCATCCTTGTCCATCATGCTATATCTCCATATTATATCGCCACGTTCGTTGCTTTGGACCACCCATGGCTTAACAAGCACTATATCTCCCTCCTTTACCCAAAAATTTCTTTTTAGCCTACCTGGAATTGTACAAACCCTCTCATTGTTGTCTGAGCATAAGACAACAAAATTTGAAGCGCCAGTAGCTTTTGTTACTCTACCAAGGACCTCATTGCCTCTCGGAAGCAAAAACCTATGCACCTCATTTCCGTTGTTTTTATTCATAATACTACCTAATAATATTTAACGGTGTATCTAGCACCACATGCTTCGCAAACTATATTGACAAAACCTCTTTCGACACTTTCAAATCTCGTATCTGGCTTATAACACTCTTTGCATATAACATAAAGCTGAAAATATTTCTTTATCTTTTCATTTATCTCCTCGCTTCTTACTTTTTTGCTTATTATGAGCCTACCCTCTTCCACGCTTGCTGGAGCAGCAAGCTCCTTGCTCATATATCTTGCCATTTCTTTAGCATTCCTTCTTGCAGCATCAGCTATCTGCGAGAAATTCCTTATTATGCTCTTATTCCCTTGTATTATAGAATCCGCTATCGGTATCTTAAAGTCTATATTTTCCTCACTAAGGCTAGGAAGCTGAGCAAATGCCCTATCTAAAAGCTCATCATAACTATAATCCATCAAATCACAATAATACCTACCATCAAACTATTTTATATCTTTCCATAGTTATACAATTATGCTTGAGATAAAAATAGGACATAGGGGAGCAGGTGGCGAAGCACCTGAAAATACGTTGAGGAGCTTTGATGAAGCCATAAAGAGCAATATGATCAATGCTGTGGAATTGGATGTATGAAGGACAAAAGACAAAAAACTAATCGTAATGCACGATGAAAAACTTAAGAGGCTTGCTGGAATAGACAAAAATATCTCAGAGCTAACTCTTGACGAAATAAAAAAATAACGATAAGTGGGGAAAAAATACCAACATTGGAAGAGGCGCTGAATCTAATAGATCATCGCGTAAAGCACATACTAATAGAGATAAAAGAGCCCGGCTACGAAAAAGAAATCCTGAGCGCAGCCAATGAAATAAAAGATATGGCTATATTTATCAAATGTGGCGTAAAACCCACTCCCTTCAAGGGTGGGATATAAGCCTCCGCAAAGCGTATAAATATGAAGATATAAATAAATATAGTCGTCATGAGAACAGCATATAAATATCGTGCGTATCCTTCAACAGAGTAGAAAGAAACACTGAACAAGCAGATGTATCTTTCAAAAGAACTCTATAATATGCTCCTTGAAAAGTCAAAGGCATATTACAAAGAAACAGGCAAGACCCTTACGGAATACAGAATGAACGTATGGCTTACGCAGATAAAGAAGGAAAAGCCCGAGTTTGCAGAACTGCACTCTCAAGTCCTACAAAACGTCTCAAAAAAGGTATCTGATGCCTATAGACATTTCTTCAGGAGGTGCAAGGAGAGGAAGCAGGGGAAGAAGGTAAAAGTAGGCTTCCTTCGATATAAGAAATTCGTATCCTCTCTGACATATCCGCAGACCAATGGCTTCAAGGTTGAAAAGAAAAGGGTAGATCTTTCAAAGATAGGGAGAATAAACTTCGTGAACCACAGGGAAATCAAAGGGAAAATCAAAACACTGGCCATAAAGAAAACAAGATCTGGTGAATGGCACATTACAAGATACATAGCAGAAAGCCCACGAGAACTGCTTGAAAGTAGTTGTATGGACAATAAATACAAGAAGTGAAGCAGAGGAGTTCGCAAATAAAGAAGCCAATGGAATCGCAACAGATTATCCAAAAATATTAAAAAATTTATAAAAAAAATTACAAAATGCTTAGCAGAAAGCCCACGATTTCAATCGTGGGATGAAGGCGGAATGCATAAATTTATTAATTGTATCTAAATATATAATATGATAGTGAAGTAAATGAAATTGACTCAGGTTGTAAAGGTGGAGGGCGATTATGAAATATTGGACAATCTCGCAAAAATAACCA
>JBMFSM010000022.1:0-10812 GCA_049967555.1 Candidatus Micrarchaeia archaeon | reverse complement strand
GATGGTGCAATGATGCCAATGATTGAAACGAACCTTGAAACCGTGAGGAACCCCATGAATTTATTCGTGGGAGGATGTCAGAGTACAGAGGGCTATTTTAGCAGAGCTCGCATACCTCGCTTTGGCTCCATTTCTGCTTTCAAATAACATTGATGGTGCAATTTATATAGTCGTAGGTGTAGTAATGGCATTATCTGGCTTCTATATATTAAAGAAGGGAATCTACATTCACTGGCACAGTCTTGCAAATCTTATGTGTGAATTCTTTCATGTCTGCATTGGCATACATGACAAGAATATATATAAAAAAGAAGGGCTGGAGAGCCACGACATGTTTGCTGAGCACAAGGTGCTTGAGCCGCGCACTGTTCCGTTGAAGCTTACATTTATTCATGGGCTTATAGCTGGTTTTGGCTTCGGTGCCTTTGCCTTGATATTATATACGGTAATCGTACCGCAGATGCCCAACGCCTGGATTGCTTGGATTCCTGGCATGCTCTTTGGTATAGGAACTATGGTAATGCAGATTATATTTGGGGCTCTAATCGGCTTCTGGCTTAAGACAAGAAAATATGCGGAAAACCAAATAGCATACATAGCAAAAAAAACCTCTGGGAGAATGCTAGCATATGGTGGAATTGTCTTTGCAATTGCGGGAATTATGCTAATACTGTTTCCGCAACTCTACAACTACAATATAATCACTCCACTTAAAATCCACAACTTGCACAGCTTAGGCATAGGGTTCATATTAGTAATAATTGTTGTTGGCTTAATCTCCATTCCTTCATATCTATATGCGGTGAAAGAGTCAAAGAAGCTTAAGCCAAACAAATACAAGTAGTCGATTCATTTTATTAACAGTGAGGATAATCTGAGATAAACACTAATTAATAACTTTGGTTAATTTTTTGAGATCCTTTTCCATTGTATTTTTTATTCTCTTAAAGCGTAATGCTGCTGCAGGATGGTACGTTATAAAAAAATTCACATTGCCTCTCTTTATAAATCTACTATGATTTTTATTTACTTCTCCAATGTCAAGCAATGCATTTGTTGCAACATTTCCAAGAAGTATAATAATTTTTGGTTTTATTATACTTATTTGCCTTAGTAAAAAAGGTCTGCATAATTCTATTTCTTTTTTCGAAGGTACTCGATTATTAGGTGGAAAAAACTGAACAACACTTGTTATATAAATCTCTTTCCTGTTTATTTGTGCTTTGTTTAAAATCATATCCAAAAGCTTCCCGCTCCTCCCAACAAATGGTTTGAGTAGCTTATCCTCTGTATTGCCTGGTGCCTGACCAACAAGCATTATTTTTGCATTAAGGGGTCCTTCGCCAGGAACCAGCCGGTTGCTTAAATTAAGTGCATTTGCAAGGCTGACTTGGCCATATTCTTTATTGAGTTTCTCCATCTTTTCATATCTTACAATATATTCTATTGCCGACTTAAGCAGAATTTTCATATCTTTATATTTTTCCTTTTTTAAAGCTTCATCATAACTTAGCCATGCATAGCCTGCATGTTCTGATGA
This sequence comes from Candidatus Micrarchaeia archaeon, assembly GCA_049967555.1. Lineage (GTDB taxonomy): Archaea > Micrarchaeota > Micrarchaeia > Micrarchaeales > CABMGC01 > JAGDYD01. Next base: position 9,272 of record JBMFSM010000022.1, on the reverse strand, counting down.
AATTCTGACCTTGGCTTTTTTCTCTACTCTTGCCAGAAATACAGTTACCTTTTTCAATATTCTTCTTCCATTTTTCAAAATAAAGTATTCATTTTTATATTTAAAATAAGGCAAAAAATTTACATCTAAATTTGTCTCCTCCTTTATCTCCCTTTTTGCAGCACTCTCGCAATCTTCACCTTTTTCAATATGGCCTTTTGGTATGTCAAGTGTATTTTCGTGCGTAATTAAAAAAAGCAGCTTTATGCCTTTATCCTTCTTATAAATGATTGCACCGGCAGAGAATTCTTCTTTCACTTGATCACTTAAAGATTTTTTCATTTATGCAATATGCGCTTTCGAGTTCGTTTTCGATTGTGACATTATAAAAGCTTGAACCGAATAGCTTGTAAAATAGGTTGTAAATATACGAATAATTACACTTTATGTTCAGATCTCCCGTGCTGTTTGGCATAATCATATATTCCATAATATAACCATAATTGTTGCCATAAGTATAAGGCTGCTTTTTGGTTATAATATAAAAGATAGTATTATTCGAGTATATTTTATATACATTTGAATCAAGGCCTTGATTATCCAAATATGTCTCTTTTGCTTGTATAATGGTATTAGAAAAAAGTGTATTTTCCTCTTCTTTATTGGGTTCTGTTATAAGCATTGCAAGAGGCTCAGTGGAGTTAAATGTTGTATTTGTAAGCAAAATAATATCACTAGAATTTCCAAACGCATAACTAACCGCTTTATATCCTGTAGTATTTACATTGCTCGAAATAAAATTTTCAAACGGAATGCCATTTAATGCTACTTTATTAAATATTAATGAAGGAGAAATATAAACTGATGAAGCATAGTTCATTGAAATAACATAATAAAGTACTGCATAAATTATAGCAAGCAAAGTTATCCATTCAAATTTTTTTCTTTCTTTTCTTTTTTTACTCTTCTGTTTATTTACCCGTTGTATTTTAAGTTTAAACAGCCCCGCAATTAACATCATTATTATTATAACTAAATAGAAAATTAGCATTCCTACAAACATATGGATGTATGAAACGCTGGCATTTGGACCATAATAAAACCATGTAATTGCTATGCCAAGCATCCTTAAAAAGTTAAGACCTATAAATAGCAAAGCTCCTGAAAATACCCATAATATTTTGTTTTTCGCATTTCCTTCAAATAGATAAGCTACAGGCACCAAAAAGAAAACAAGCCCTATCAGCACCCCTATTCCAACACAGCTTTCACCTATGCCTATTGTAATGTTATTTTCAACTATGCTTATCGGCGGCACAAACAATGTTTTATTGTTTAAAGTGTGAATTATATCATATACGAACTGTGCATTTATACCAGCGAATCCTTGGTTCAAAGAGAAGATTGGGTAAAGCAAAAGCGGTGAGGCAAAAAAAGCATATATAATCAAAGCTTTAAAGACATTCACATTACTAGCGCCGAATATTGTAACGACAAGGCTTGTAATAGCAAGCGGCAGAAGCAGCAAATCAAGCCTGAATTCAATAAACATCGATGAGAATATGTAGCGTAAATAGATTATAGAAAATACAAAAATCACAAATAATACAAATCCAAATAACACATCTTTCATGTTTGTATTAATCTTTATATCTTTTTTGAAAATGAAAACTGCAAGTAATGGAATCATTATTATTGGAACTATAACGTATGTTGATGGGTCGGTGTCTAATATGCTTGATGGTGTTATCAAAAATGAATTTGCAAGTAATATCACGATTGCAAGCACAAAAATTGCTATATAGATTTTTTTCATTTTATCGTCCTCAGTCGATATGGGCTATCATCAATCATCAGCAGTTACTCTATTCTTCACGGGACAGAAATACTTATCCTCTTATATATATAAATCTAATCATTTTATTAGTTGATATGATCAAGTTCAGATATTTGCCCCATACTGCTGACATTAAGTTTGTTGCTTATGGAAGCAGCTTTGGGGATGCACTAGAGAATGCTGCAAAAGCAATGTTGAACGTAATGCTCGATATTAAAAAAGTAGAAAAATTTAAACACAGTGCCAAACGAATAATAATATCCGAATCTGCAAGCACGAAAGCAGATTTGGTATGGTTTACATTGCAGGACATCCTCTCAAAAATAGATGAAAAAGCATTGAATGCCTATGATTTTAAGATACTTAATCTAAAAGAAGGTAAAACACTGAAAATCAAAGGCGTACTTTTTTTTAAAGAAGTTAATAAAGATTATCATCTTCTAGAAATAAAAGCTATCACACCGCATGATCTAAAAGTTGAAGAGGGAAAGAACTGGAAGATTTTTGTATTGGTGGATGTTTAATATTCTTTTTTTCACTTTATTTCAAATCTGTTTTATAAGGTTTTGTTAAAAAATTGAAATTTGTAGATAAAGTATGATTTTTGTTGAGTACACTTCATTGACACCTTTAGCCGCTAATTTTCGTCATGTTGTATGATTCTCTGCTGTATACCATTTTGGCATCAAAAAAGAGAAAGCAATCATCTGTAATAATTATATTTAATGACAAAGGGCTTTGTTGAAAAAGTCAAATTTTGTTGATAAAGTCAGACTAAATCAACAAAACCTATGTTTGCATAAGGTTTTTATAGGTTAACATATAAATTTATCTAAAAGCGGTGCTTAGGTATAAAAATTCCAACTAAGCATTCTATCTATGCAATACAACAACAAAAACATAGTCATTAACGAATTAATCGGGCTGAAAGCTAGGGTTTTAAATTGCCCGGATAAGAAGCAGATTGGTGTTGTGGGTGCAATAATAGATGAAACCAAAAACACGCTTGTATTGGACACAGGAGAAAAAGGAATAAAAAAAGTTATAAAAAAAGCCGCAATATTTAAATTTTATGTTGGAAATAAATCTTTCACAGTTAAAGGTGAAGAAATCGCCTTTAGGCCTTACGAAAGGACTAAAAAGGCATTGAAATATTATAAAAGAAGAAGAGTTGATTGATTGGCTGAATGCAATGACCCAAATTGCCCTGTTCATGGAAATATTAAAATTAGAGGATCTAAGTTTGTAGGAAAGGTTACAAGTGACAAAGGTAAAAAAACAGTGATAGTGGAGAAAGAGTATACTAAATATATATATAAATATGAAAGATCTTTAAGGAGAAAATCTAGGATACCTGCACATAATCCTGAATGTATACATGCAAAGGTTGGTGATATTGTAAGCATAGGAGAAACAAGGCGTATAAGCAAGACAAAAAGCTTCGTTGTGTTAGACATTGTTAAAAAGGCTTAGGTGTTTTTATGAAAGGTTTTACTACTAATATTTCTAAAACTCTTATACCCGGTTCTAGGCTTGTTTGTGCAGATAACAGCGGTGCAAATGAGTTTATGATAATACATATTGTCGGAAAAGGGGGAAGGAAAGGGAGGCTTTCCGCCGCGGGAATAGGTGATGTTGTGGTAGCAAGCGTAAAAAAAGGCTCGCCACAGTATCTAAAGAAGCCTGTAAGGATTGTCATAATAAGACAAAAGGCACCTATAAGAAGAGCAAACGGCATGAGAGTAAAATTCGAAGACAATGCTGGAGTAATGATAGATGACAGTCATCTTCCTATAGGGACAGAAATAAAAGGAGCAATGGCAAGGGAGGTTGCGGAGAGATTCGTTAAAGTTGCTGGTATAGCATCGAGGTTAGTTTAAATGATACAAAGCAGTAAACGAAGGAAACAGAGGAAACAAAGATTTTCAGCACCACTTCACATAATGCAAAAATTTGCTCATGCTCACATCTCAAAGGAGCTGGCTGGCAAACTTGGTATAAAAAGAAGGAGTATTGAAGTAAGGCGTGGAGACACAATAAAAGTAATGAGTGGGGCACAAAAGGGAAAAAGTGGAAAAGTGAGCAAAGTAAATTTGAGAAAAGGTTTTGTTTATGTTGAGGGTATAACAAGAAAAACTATAAAGGGCAAGGAAATAATGATACCCATAAGAGCTTCAAAAGTTTATATTACAGACTTGGATATTAGTGACAAATACAGGAAGGAAGCAATTGATAAGATGAAGGTGGCAAAATGAGCAAGAAAGGAGGTTCGGGTCATATAAAAAGGCTTGCGGCAAGCAGCTATATTAAAATAAACAAGAAAGCAAGTAAGTACGTGGCGCATCCAAATCCTGGAAGATATTCTATGGAAAGAAGCTTGGCACTAATAACATTTTTGAAGGACAAATTATCAAAAATGAGTGCTCGGGAAGCGAAGACGATAATTTCAAACGGGGAAATATTTATAAATGGCAAAATAATAAAAGAGCCGAAGTATCCAATAGGTTTTGGCGATATAATATTTATAAAGCCAGAAGGGGCTTACTATAAAATTACAGTTGGCAAACGCGGTATATTTGCTTTTGAAAAAGTAAGCAAGGACGAGGAAAAGAAAAATATATACAAAGTAGTAGGCAAGTACATAGCAAAAGGCGGAAAAGTTATGATAAGGCTTCACAACGGCAACATTATGGAATGCAAGGATGAAGTAAAGGTTAATGATTCTGTTGTGATTAATGGAGACAAACTGGAAAAAGTGCTCAAATTTGAAAATGGGGCACGATGTATGGTATACATAGGTATACATGCACCCGAGACAGGAAAAATAACAAATATAAAGAAAGGAGATATGCTCAGCAGCGAAAGTGTCGAAATAAAGCCAGATAAAAATAAAAGTTTCGAGACAGTAGCAAAAAATATAATCGTAGTTGGTGCTTGATATGGATATAAATCCAAATAGAAACATAATGCTTGAGAAATTGATAATAAATATAGGTATCGGTCAGAATGAGCAGCTCTATGATAATGCAAAAGCATTGCTCAAAAAGCTTACAGGTCACGAGGCTGCACCAACAAAAGCGAAATCGAGAGATCCATCACTCAAGCTAAAGAAAGGTCAGATAATAGGCGCGATGGTGACATTAAGAAAAAATGAAGCATCAACGATGCTAGAAAAGGCTATAAACGCTGTTGGTAAATTAAAGGAAAGCTCAATAAAAGACAATATGTTGAATTTCGGAATAAAAGAATATATAGATTTTTCAGGAGTAAAATATGATCCAAAAATAGGCATGTTCGGTATGAATGTAAATGCTGTCTTCTCTAGGAAAGGGAAGAGAGTGGAGACGAGAAAGAGAAAGAGGGGCAAAGCTTCAAAGGAGCATATGGTTGTAAAGAAAGAGGATATAATAGAATATATTAAAAGCAAATTCGGGAATAATATTATAGAATAGGTGTTTTTATAAAGGTCAAATATGAACTTAAGCATAAAGGAAAAGGTGCAAGGAAGTGCAAGATCTGCGGTACAAGCAGAGGCTTGATAAGAGCTTATGACTTGTATATATGCAGGAGGTGCTTCCGAGAGCGTGCAAAAGACCTGGGATTTGAAAAATATTCGTGATTACAATGAATGTCTTAGATAATGCCATAAACACAATAAAAATGGGGGAAAGGGTAGGCAATGATGAGTGTACTTTGCCTTCTACAAAACTCGTAAAAGCAGTATTGAACGTGCTCAAAGCAAACAATTACATACTTGATTATGTTGAAATAAAAGAAAACAAGATTCCAAAAATAAAAGTGAAACTTGCAAAGGCTATAAACGATATAGGTATTATAAAACCTCGTTTCCCTGTTGGTGTAGACGAATTCAATAAATATGAGATGAGATACATACCTAGCAAAGATTTTGGCTTGCTAATTGTATCGACTTCAAAAGGGGTAATGACTAACAAAGATGCAAAGGAACGAAAGATAGGTGGCAGACTTTTAGCATTTGTGTATTAGTTGATATTTATGCAGCTTGAAATTCCGAAAGGTGTAGATGCGAAGGTTGAAGGAGGATTTATAACAGTTAGTGGAAAGGCCGGTTCTGCAAAGGCTAAGATAAACACTAAAATGCTTAATGTTAAGATAGAAAATGGGAAAGTAGAAATAACGGTGACAGATGCAAAGAAGCTGAAGCGAGTAGCAATGATGGCTGAGCGAGCTTTGGCTGGCAGACTTAGCGGCTTATTTGACGGGGTGCAGAACAAAATAGAGAGAAAAATGACCGTCGCTTATGTTCACTTTCCAATAGCTCTCGAGCTCAGTGGTAATACTTTGATAATAAAGAATATATTTGGTGAAAGAGCCCCAAGGAAGGCGAAGCTTGTAGGTAATACTAAGCTAGAAATAAAAGGTCAAAATATAACAGTATCTGGCGTTGATCCTTACGAAGTCGGGCAAACTATAACAAACATAACAAAAGCATGCAAGATTGTAAACAAAGATACTCGCATCTTCCAAGACGGTATTTATGAAGTGGCTGGTGAATAAAATGCTTGCTAAGAAAAAACATCCAAAATTTGCAGTTCCTAATCTTGGAGCAAAGAATAGGAAAAGAGTTAAAGATAGGTGGAGGAGCCAGCGCGGCATAGACAACAAAAAGAAACGCAACAAAAGCGGATATGGAAAGATGCCAAGTATAGGTTACAAGAATCCAAACAATCTTAGATTCAAAGAAAAAACAGGGCTTCTCAAAATGCTTGTGCATAATATAGGGGAGCTTAATAAAATAGAAAATGCAAATACATACGAAATAGTTTTTGCTCATGATCTTTCTAAAAAGAAGAGACTAGAGTTGCAGAGATTGGCCGATGCACGTGGAATAAAAATTGCTAACAGGGTGAAGTTATGAGTATAAAATTTGCAAGGAGGGCAGCGGCAGAATTGTTGAACAGGGGAGAAAGCTCAATAAGATTCAACAAAGCCTCGCTCGATGAAATAAAAAAAGCCCTTACAAAGGATGATGTTAGGAAATTAATAAAAAACGGTTCAATCATATCATTAAAGGAAAAGCATAACAAGAGCCTAAATTCTAAAGAGCTCAAGAAGAAAAGGAAAGAAGGCAGGAGGCGCGGCTTCGGGAGAAGAAAAGGCACAAGGAAAGCAAGAGGCATAATTACTTGGGAAAAGAAGGTAAGGTCGCAAAGGGCGATGCTTAAAGAACTTAAGAAGATGGGAAAGCTTGATAGCTCTAGCTTCAGGAGGTTTTACATGCTTGTGAAAGGAAATTCTTTCCATGATAAAGCTTCATTGTTGTTGCATCTTCGCGAGCACGGAATAAATATCAGCGAAGAAGAAAGAAAAAACATAGAGGAAACGCTGAAGTCAAGATATAAGTGATCACATGAGAGTAAAAGAATTACCATTTAAAAGAAGAAGACTCAACCTTACAAATTACAAGAGGAGACTAGCACTGGTAAAGGGGGGTATGAATAGGGTTGTAGTAAGGAAGAGCAATAGGAGCATAATCTCCCAAGTTATAAAATATTCAGAAAAAGGGGATATTGTATTGGCAAGTGTGGATTCAAAAGAATTGGTAAAATTTGGGTGGCCATCAAAAGTCAATAGGCCAACAGCTTATCTCGTTGGTTTGCTCCTTTCTAAGAAATATAAGGATAATGATGAGCTTGTCTTAGATATAGGCCTCTTGCCTCAAGTTAAAAACTCCTTACCTTTTATTTTTGCTAAAGGCTGCATAGACGGTGGAATGAAAATAAGGTCTAGTGTTGATATAAAAGAGGATATCTATAACGGTTCAATAATAAGCAAATATGCAAGTGCTATAAAAAGTGATAGCGAGAGATATAAGAAACAATTTGGAAAATATATAAAAAGTTCTATTAACGTTGAGGAATTGCCAAAGCTTTTTGGCGAAGTAAAGAGCAAGATTATGAATTTCAAGGGGTAGCTAAATGCGCGGAGAAGAAAACGAAGAAAAATTTAATATAGAGGCATGGAAGCCAAGGACAAAGATAGGCGAGATGGTAAAAGCAGGTCAAATAAGAAGCATTGAGCAGATTTTTGAGAATGGTAAACTTATAAAGGAAGTTGAAATTGTAGATGCTCTGTTGCCTAATTTAGAAAGCAAGATACTTGAAGTGGCATCAGTACAAAGAATGACTAAGAATAGCAGGAAGCAGAAGTATAGAGTAACAGCTATAGTTGGAGACAAAAATGGGCATGTTGGTATAGGTGTCGGAAAAGATGTTGAAGTAAAGCCTGCCGTTAGCTCCGCTATAAAAAATGCGAAAAAGAACATAATTTCTGTTCAATTTGGTTGTGGTTCATGGGAATGCAACTGTGGCATGCCTCACAGCCTGCCAATAACAGTAAATGGTAGGTGCGGTACTGCTAAAATAATATTAAAGCCTGCGCCTAAGGGTGTGGGTATAGTAGCTGGATCCACAGCAAAAGCAGTCCTTGAGCTTACTGGTATAAAAGATGTTTGGAGTTTTTCTACTGGTAGGACACGGGACAAGTACAATATGGCTCTAGCAACATACATGGCTCTTAGGAGCATAAACGAAATAAAAAACAACAAAAAACTCCACATTCAGGAAATAAAAATCAAAGAAGAAAATAAATAAATCAATCAACTTTAATTTCTTCTCCTGTTTCTCCTTTCTTTTTTAGTGTTATTTCAAGCATGCCGTTCTTCAGCGAAGCTTTCGCGCTTTTTGGATCAACTTCAACCGGCAATGCTATGGTTCTATAATAACTTCTTGAGCTCCTTTCCTTATAATAATAGTTTTTATCTTTATCTTCCTTTTCCTTTTCTGTGTCTGCCTTTATTATAAGATTGCTACCATTTATCCTTATTTTTATATCTTGTTTATCTACACCTGGCATATCTGCTTTTACCTTAATCGAGTCTGCTTCGTCAATCACATCTACGTCTGGTATAGAAAAATCGCCGAAAATTTTAGGAAAGCCAAAAACTCTTTCCATACTCTCTATTTTTCTGAAAGGGTCATACGGTTCAAAAAAATCCCTTGCTGCAATCTCCTTTTTTTTCGCCATAGAACCACCAATATAATATATATAAAGCATAAATTTTAAATTTTTTTTCAAACCCACCTTCCTGCTGTGGAAAGATATTCTCAAGCAAGTTTTTATAATTATTACAAGATGCTTAGCAGAAAGCCCGCGTTTCCAATTGCTGGAAGAACCTCCAAATCCCATCGCACCAGGATAGAGAATAGAGGTTGGTGTTCTGTTACGTCAGTATGCCACCGGCTTGGGCACAGATGGTGCAATGATGCCAATGATTGAAACAAACCTTGAAACTGCGGGAGCTCACGAATTTATTCACGGGTGGATGTCAAAATTTTTGATCCTCTTGACATATTAAAACAGTCAGCCGTTTAGCATGAGCAACTTTTGCGCAATTTCTCTTTTTTTATCTATTATA
>JBMFSM010000021.1:5731-11252 GCA_049967555.1 Candidatus Micrarchaeia archaeon | reverse complement strand
AGGATGTCAGACTGTTAAACTATAAAATGCAATACTCTTCTAGAAAAAACAAAAGCCCACAATATAAAAAGCGCCAACAAAGCCCTTATTTTACAGCGTGGGTGGGGCCACGCTGTTTGCTGCATAGCGGGCACAATATATCTCTAGCATTATCTTTTCGCCGATTTAAGGCCATTAGGCAATATTTCCGCTTTACCAACATACGGAGATCCAATGAGCGTGCCTTTAAGTTTCTTATATACCAAATCTGAAAAGAAGGTTATGGTAAGAACAGCATTTTGGTCTTCCTCCTTGTTATAGTCTATCGTAATCTCCAGATTTTGGTTTTCATAACTTACCTCTAAATTTTTCATCATTTTTAATATGGTGAAAGGCATTTTATCTTCTTGTTCTTTTGTTTTGAAGAATCCTGGTTTGTCATACACTTCTTCTATGTGATGTTTTATTTTCTCAACAGTAGTATTTTTCAGGAGGTCATCAATCATATTGGATATAGTTTTATATTGTTTTTTTGATGCTTCTATTCTAATACCAACATTCCCTTTTCCTATATCATTGTCTATAACATGCCAAGCCTTCGATTCTACTACATTCGCTTTAAATTTTTTAAATTCATCCTCCATTTTATCACCTTTTTGTATCTATTTAAATTACCTATTTAAAAACATTATTGTAACTTTGTTTATTTCAAAAATATGAAATATCCACAAAATCAAGCAGATTATTCTTTTTTTCTATATAATTAAAAATAAAATCAAGCAAATTGTATTCTTCGTCCCAAATTCACAGGGTGATTCGATATTTAACAATGGTGTAGATGTATGTCTGGTGCATCCTCCGAGCATATATGATTTTAGAAAAAAATCGCTCAGGCTGGGGCCCATAAGTGATGTCATACCTTCTACTCCAATATTTGAAATGTATCCTATCGGCTTTGTAAGCATGCTCTCGTATTTAATAAAACATGGCTATAAGGCAAGAATTGCCAATTTGGCAGTGAAGATGCTTGCAGATAATAAGTTTGATGTAGAAAAATATCTTAAAAAAATAGACGCTAGGATTTTTGGCGTAGACCTGCACTGGCTTCCTCATGTGCACGGTGCTTATAAAATCTCAAAAATAATAAAAGAGATACACCCTGACGCTAAGCTAGTGCTTGGTGGTTTCTCTTCCACCTACTTTAGAAATGAAATAATAAAGGAGTGGCCATGGATAGATTATATATTATATGGGGATTATCAGGAGGAGCCATTGCTCAAACTTGTCGAATCCTTCGAGGATGAGGAAAAGATTGCCCATGTACCAAATTTGGTTTACCGCGACAAAAGCGGAGCTGTAAGAAGTACGTTGCCAGAAAAAAACACCAGTGCTATAAACAACGTCTTTATAGATTACAAGGAGCTCATGCGCAATGCCATAAGGTATCACGACATCAAAGGTCATTTGCCATATTATTCATGGCTAAAAAATCCAGAAGGATTTACAATAATAGAGCACGGTTGCCAGTTTAGCTGTATGTTCTGTGGCGGCTCAAAATTTGCCTATTCAAAAAACTATGGGCCTTTTGCACCAATGTTCCGGGAGCCGCAAAGGGTGGCAGAAGAGATGGAGCTTGTACAAGAAACTCTCGGTGCTCCGATTTTCATAAGCGGTGATCTCTCACTTGCCGGAGAAAAATACCATGATGAATTGTTCAAAGAGATAAAAGAGAGGGGTATAGACTTGCCTCTCCTTACTGAATATTTTGTACCGCCAAGTAGGGAATATATAGCAAAGCTTTCAAAAATATTTCCTGATTTCTCCATGGAAATATCCCCCGATTCTTCTATAGAGCGCATACGACACATTAATGGCAGGAACTATTCAAACAAAGCACTTGAAAAGAGCATAGCCGATGCCATGGAATTAGGATGCAAAAAATTCGATGTTTATTTTATGATAGGTCTTTCTGGGCAAAAAAGAGAAGATGTATTTACAGATATAAGGTATGCTGCGCATCTCATGAAAAAGCATATGTCTGGAGGCATGCGCCTAGATGTATTTATAGCTCCGCTTGCGCCATTTTTGGATCCGGGGTCTCTTGCATTTGAGATGTCTGATAGGTATGGTTACAAGCTCAAAGCAAGGCATTTAATGGAGTTTTACAATTTGCTGGACAGGGGAATGGGCTGGGAAGACTATTTAAATTACGAAACTAACGAGATGAACAAAAAAGAAATTGTAGAAACAACATATCTCGCTAGCATAAAGATGATTGAGGCTGAAGAGGAAGCAAACAAGATAGATAAAAAAACAGCACTTTTGCTAAAAAAACAGATACAAGATTATATCGCGAACAAAAATGTTGCTTTAGAGGTTGACGAGAGCATGCACCTCACATATCTAAACAAACAGATAGAGTGGTCAAGGAAGCACAATCTTACGCTATCCTCTTCATGCGTGCGTGCCTATGGTTTTTATGACAGTGTGCTTGGAAAGATTCGGAAAGTCACCCATAGCTTAATAAAATGACAGTCCTGTGTTCTTTTCAACACTCTGTGCTGCAAATTGGCTAAATACAAATGCCAAGCTCTTATATTATAAATATTGTATTAACGCAGGAGAGTCTCATTCTGTTCACAAGCAGAAAATGTCACCCCAATTTTCTGCTGTATCTGGCAAGCAAGGATTTTATCGTGCCTGAAACAAGCAAGGAATAGAAACCTATATTTTCTTCTTCTTGGAGCTTTTTTATGAAAGAGATACCAAGGATAAACACTCCTTCTTTGCCTCTGGCCATCTTGAATATGAACAAATTGTCGTCAAGGCTCTTAGCAAGAGAAAGGTCAAGCTCAGCAATGCCTATCTTTCCGATTTGTCTTGAAAGAGCATTGGCAAACAGCAAATATTGCCTACTCATATTTATTGGTTTTGAACTCATTACAAGCACATATCTACTTTTCTTTTTCATTATCATAGCTCTACACCAATAGAACAGAGCATTTCCTTCGCTTGCTCCTCGCCTGCTCCTAGAAATTTTGCGATTTCAATGAGCTGAGCTTTAGAAAGAAGATAATCCTCATTCTTTGCGAAAGAAGCAATCGCAATCTTGAGCTTGAAGTGAATCGCGTTTTTCATTACCCCTCTAAGCCTTCTTGCCTCTTTTAAAAAATCAGCATTCAAAGACGAAACATCTATTATTAATATTTTTTCCTCTTCTTTGATTTTTTGGAAAAGCGACTTGTCAACTTTGTTCACTATCACTCCAATAACATTGTTTTTATTCGGAAAAGTTCTCCATTCTGAATCACTCACCATAGTGCGTTCGCGGTTTTCGTTTAGGTATATGTCACGCCCAATTGTGAAAATTTTCCTATAACCCAAAAGTGCCTCAAGCTTCCCATTCACGCTAAAATAAGATATATCATAGAAAGAATGCTTCACCGTTAACCACTTTTTTCAGTTTTGCCATCAGCTTCGCTTTCCTTGAATAGCTCTTTTTCTATTATACTTTTTATCCTCTCTGGCAGATAAGAAAGCTTTATGAGCTTTGTATGACCCCTTATTCCCTTGCCCGATTCAAATGTAGTGATAAGACCCTGCATCTCAAGATCGAGTACATAATTTCTATACCATCTTGAGCTCTTTGGCTCCTTGCCTATCGAATTGCATATTGCAACATACTTGTCATACACCTCGCCGCTAAAAAGATATGTCTCTGCCGTATCTGCGAGCTTCTTGTACTTGCTGCCTTGCATCGTAAGCAAAGAGATTGCGTATATTACCAATTTCTGGTGCTCTGGAAGTGTTCCTATAAGCTCATATGCTACTTCTTCATCAGCAGATTTGGCAGCTTCAGATATCTCTTTTGCGGTAATTTTCTCAAGATTCCTTTCCTCTGCAATTTCCCCAGCCTTTGAAAGTATTTTGAGCGCAAGCCTCGCATCCCCACTCTCCTTTGCAGCAATTGCGGCTGCCAAATTTATTGCAGAATCATCAATAACGCCAGGCTTGAAGCTAATTCCCACTCTCTGCTTAAGTATGGCAGAAAGCTCAGTTGAATTATATGGGGGAAATACAAGCTCGTTTTCGTAAAGCGTAGATATGCTCCTAGGGTCGAGCTCCTCTTTGAAAGAAATCTTGTTTGATATGCCTACAATTGTAACCCCTCCGCTCTTTATGTCGCTGTTTGCGCGCGTAAGCGTGTATATAAGGTCATCAAGGTCTTTTACAACATCTATTTCATCAAGCACAACAACCAATACTTTGCTGTCCTCTTCTATCCAGTTTATTATTTTTTCATAGATATCAACAATCCCATAACCTCTCTTTGCATAAGAAGGCAAGTGATCAGATATTATTTTGCTGAGCACCCTGTAGCGGGAATTATAAATCCTGCAGTTTATATATGAAATTTTAGCTTTTATTGAAGATATATCTCTTACTTTATTTATTACATATCTCATGCACGAAGTCTTTCCTGTGCCTGTCTTTCCGTATACAAAAAGATTTCTGCCTCTATCACCTCTAAGCGACGGCGTAAGGCATTTTACTATATTTTCTATCTGCTTTTCCCTGAAAAGAAGGCTGTCTGGCACATAGTGTGGCGAGAGAGCATCCCTATTAGCAAAGATGCTTGAATCTTTCATTAAATTCTCAAATATCTCAGGCATATGATCCCTTTCAATAAACATTCTTATTCTTATTAATCTGATGCATTCATCGCACCATCCCAGTTGAAATTGCGGGACTTCTGATATACATTTTGTACACTACAATTATATATTATGTATCCCACTTCATTATTATTTTATAAATTTCATCCCAATCTTTGGCAAATTCTATTCCGTCTGTGCTTTCTTTGATTTTTCTGTTCCAGGGCTTTTCGATCAGTATAACTTTTTTTCCTTTTTTAATGAATGAAAGAGCAATATTTGGATTATCCTCAATTATAATATCTCCATCAACTCGGAGCTTTTCATCTTCTCTACCAAAATGATAAAACTGGTCATAAATTATATCATTCATCTTGAACCAAGATATTAATTCAGAATCATTTGCCGAAGCAGCTGTTATTATCATTATATAATATCTTTCTCTAAGTTTTTTTATCACCAATGGAGCATTTTTGCTTGTCATTTCTATATTTTCATAATTCTTCCAAACTTTCCCAAACACCTCTCTAACTTCTTCTCTAGAAATCCCGAATGAAGCTTCTAAACCATATTCTTTCAAATCCTCAACTTTCTTATTTATTCCTCTCTCTGTTTCAAAAACCTCAAGCCATCTCTCCGCGCTACGTGCAAGCGTTCCGTCAACATCTATACAAATAGATTTTTTCTCCATTGAAAAATAAATTTATATTTCAAGTTTTTATACTTATCTCAGTTTTGCTTTGCCCATAAGGTCGGATTTTTGTTTTTAAATCTAAATTTTGTAAATTATCTGGGACAAAAATCCTAGGCTCCTTTGACAAGTTAGGTGGATGGTTCTTATATTTTGGCTATATTTTGGTATATTTTAGCTATATTTTAGCTATATT
>JBMFSM010000021.1:0-5631 GCA_049967555.1 Candidatus Micrarchaeia archaeon | reverse complement strand
GGTTCTTATATTTTGGCTATATTTTGGTATATTTTAGCTATATTTTAGCTATATTCTGGCCGTATCATACCCAATCAAACATACCAAATTAAGGCAAAAGTTTATATTTTAGTATAAAGTATATTAAAAAGAGACTTTTTATTTAAGGTGAAATTATGTATCCAAACATACAGGCATATGATAGGGGGGTAATGTTCAACCCTGATGGAAGACTGTTTCAAGTAGAGTATGCAAAAGAAGCTGTAAGGAAAGGAGCCACTTCGATAGGTTTGATAGCAAAAGACAGTGTCATATTTATTGCACACAAAAATATCACCGAACCTCTTGCCGTGCCAAGCACTATAAAGAAAGTCTTCATTGTTGACTCTCACATCGGTGCAACTTATAGCGGTATGGTTGCTGACGGATTGCATATAATAGGCGTTGCAAGGGATTCAGCTAAGCAGCACAGGTTCATGTTTAACGAAGTCAAATCTATAGAGTCCATAGCAAAAGGCCTCGCATCATATATGATGCAAGCAACACAATACGGTGGTCTAAGGCCTTATGCTGTTTCAGTGCTCATTGGTGGCATTGACACCGAGCCAAGACTTTTTGAGATAGAGCCTGGTGCCTCTTTCCTTGGATACAAGGCAGATGCGATTGGCTCTGGAAAAAAGGTTGCTTCGGAGATCCTTACAAAAGAATACAAAGACAACATGTCAAAAGACGAGGCAATTACGCTTGGAGTAAAAATAATAAAGAAAGTAAGTGATACAAAAATAGATGCAGACAGTCTTGATGTTGGCTATATAGAAGATGGTAGGGAGTTTACAATACTCAACTCAAGCGAAATTGGAAAATATCTCTAATCTTTAGTGGGAACATGTCTTCAAAGAAAGTAATTGCAAAATACTCTGCGGGTGGGGATGAATTTGAGATTATTGTTGATTCAGACCTCGCTTATGAATATATAACAGGAAAGCGAAGCGATCCTCTTTCAGTATTGGAGATAGATGAAGTATTCAAAGATGCAAACAAAGGAGAAAGGCAAAGCAAAGAAAAAATAGAAAAGGTATTCAACACTTCCGATCTCTCAAAAGTGGTTTCAACAATATTAAAAAACGGAAATGTGCCGATAACCACAGAGCAGAAAAACAAGTTGCTTGAAGAAAAAAAGAAGCAGGTGATTGCAATAATATCTAGGAATTCAATAGATCCAAGGACAAATGCACCGTTACCAATTCAGAGAGTTGAAAATGCTATGGAACAGGCTAAGGTGAGTGTAGATCCTTTCAAAGGGGCTAGCGACCAAGTAGAACAAATAGTTAAAAAGATTAGTATGATAATACCTATTAAATTTGCAGTGGCAAAGGTTGAAGTGATAGTTCCTCCAAATTATACAAACAAAGTATATAATCTGCTTAAGCAATATGGATTAAAATCAGAGAAATGGCTTAATGACGGCTCACTTTCTGCTATTGTGGAGTTTCCAGCTGGGCTGCAAAGTGAATTTTATGACAAGCTTAACAGCTTAACTCAGGGAAATGCAAATACAAAACTTTTAGGGGTGTAATGAATGAATATTGTTGTTCCTGGAGAAATTATCTTAGATAAACCCATACATATGGAAAATACATTTGTTGAAAAAGACAAGACTTTTGCCGCTGTGCTCGGCGTGTTTGATAATGAAAAGAAGGTACTGATACCTCTCGAAGGCTTATGGTATCCAAAGCACGGGGAACTTGTTGTTGGGATAATCATAGAAGAAAGGCTGAGCAGCTATACTGTCGAATTGAATGCACCTTACAAAGGCATTCTTATATCGAAATATGTAAGGGACAGGCTCTCTGTGGGTGACATAATTGAAGCAACAGTCAAAGAGCTCGACGAAACAAAGACTGTTGTTCTAATGAGGGAAAAGAAGCTTTATGGTGGAAAAATAATAGACGTGAAACCATCAAAGGTGCCCAGAATAATCGGTAGAAACAACACAATGATAAAGCAGCTTATGGAAGGGACAAGCTCTTCAATAGTAGTTGGCATGAATGGCAGAGTATGGATAAAAGGCGGTGATGTTTCGCTTACAACGAGTGCAATTTTAAAGATACAAGACGAAGCGCACACCTCTGGATTGACAGACAGAATAAAAGAGATGATTGAACAATCTAAAAAAACAAAAAGTGAGTAATATGGAAGCTAACAAACCAAAGCTTATTGTTGATGGCAGAAGGCTTGATGGAAGGAGTTTTGATGAATTGAGGCCTATAAAAATAGAAGCAGGGGTATTAAAAAATGCTGATGGTTCTGCTTATTTAGAATGGGGAAAAAACAAGATATTTGCAGCAGTATATGGGCCCAGAGAGGCTTTGCCAAAGCATACCGCCGATCCTGAAAAAGCTGTGATAAAATGTAGATATTCAATGGCCCCTTTTTCTTCTCTTGAAGAGCATGGAAGATCCGGCCCAAATAGAAGAGCAATAGAAATATCAAAAGTAACAAAAGAAGTTTTTGAAAACGTGATTATGAGTGAGAATTTTCCAGGTACTGAAATAGACATATTTATAGAGGTCGTGCAAAGCGATGGTGGTACTAGGGCTGCAGGAATAACAGCAGCAGCAGTGGCTCTCGCAACTTCTGGAATACCAATGAAAGATTTGCCCTTTGCTGTCTCAGCCGGAAAAATCGACAAGAATATAGTCATAGACCTGAACAAAATAGAAGACAATTATTCAGATGCCGATATACCAATAGCAATAAGCCCAAGGACTGGAGAGATTTTGCTACTTCAGATGGACGGCTCATTAACAAGAGAAGAACTGAAAGAAGCAATAGCAAAGGTAAAGGTGGCTGGGCAAACAATATCAAAAATACAGCGCGAAGCGCTTAAGGCTCCATATGATAAAATAAGCAATAAATACAAATGAGGTGTTGTAATGCAAAATGTAAATTCTATAAAAAGCGCATATATAAAAGAGATGCTTAATAATGGGATTAGGGCAGAGCGAGGCCTCCTTGATTTCAGGGGGATAAATATTTCAAGAGACATAATACCAAATGCAGAGGGATCTGCAGAGGTGAATCTTGGCTCAACAAAAGTCCTTGCTGGGTTGAAAATAGATGTGGACGAGCCTATGCCTGACAAGCCTGATGAGGGCAATCTAATAATTTCGGCTGAGCTTCTTCCTCTCGCTTCTGCAGATTATGATACTGGCCCGCCAAGCCCTGAAGCTATAGAACTGGCCAGGGTAGTTGACAGGGGCATAAGAGCAGCGAATGTTGTAGACCCAAAATCATTGTTTATAAGCGAAGGGAAGGTTTGGTCAATATTTATAGACATATATATAATGAATTACGACGGCAACCTTTTTGATGCAAGCTCTCTCGCAGCTGTTGCTGCATTGACTAATGCAAGAATGCCAAAATATGAAGATGAAAAAGTGATAAGAGAGGGAAAACTTTCAAAGCTTAAGACGAGCAATATTGTGACATCATGTACCTACGCGAAGATTGGAAACAAAATAGTGCTCGATCCTAATGGCAGTGAGGAGTCTGTAATGGAATCTAGAATAACAATAGCAAATGATGAAAACATAATAAGAGCAATGCAAAAAGGCCTGAGTGGTGCATTCAGCGAAAATGAAATAACTGATTTGGTGAATACTACTTTCGAAAAGTCTAAATCTTTAAGGTCTATAATAAATAAACTGAGTGATTGAAATGGCAAATGCTAGTATAAGGTATGGAGTAAGTATAAGAAAAAGGTATCAAGCTGTTCAAAAAGATAAAAAGGCGCTCTATAAATGTGACGTATGCGGGAAGTTGATGGTAAAAAGGATAAGCACAGCCATATGGAGATGCAAACATTGTGGCGCAACATATGCTGGTGGCGCCTATACTTTGAAAACATCAACAGGTGAAGCTGCAAATAGGATAGTAATGCAAAGCATGCAGAAAACATAATATGGTGACTTGAATGATAAGGATAGAATATTCTCCAGCGACCGAACTTGTGGTACACGAAGTAATAAGAGTGAGTAAGGATGACCTGCTTAGGGAGCGCATTACACCGGCTGGCACAATGCCTCTTTATTGGTGCGATGGCATATTATTCAGCTTCTCTTCGTTGCCCATGACCGATGATGTTGTAAAAGATTATCTAAGAGGAAAGATTCATTGGCTGGAGGTCCATTTTGCAAAAATGGAAGATTATGAGCCAATGCTTGCCTTAAACGATGAGGAGTATAAAGCTACAATGAATGTCAGGATTATAGATACAAGCAGCTCGGAATTGCACAAGGATTTTGTGAAATGGCTAAAAGCCAATATAAAAGAAAAAAGGTGAAACAATGGCGTATGTTTGTTTGCAATGCGGAAAGCAGATAAAAGAAGTGACAAATTTTATAAGATGCCCATACTGTGGGTATAGAGTAGTTGTAAAGGAAAGAGCCCCTATTGCAAGAGAAGTCTCAACCGATTAGTGCCAACTGGCTCTATTCGTGATCGCTTACTATTATACTTTCAGCAACGTTCTTTACTCTTTTGTAGAGTATGCTGTTTTTAGAAAGTTCTGTCTTCACATTATCGCTTTTTGCCAGGTGCTCCAGCTTGACAGTAAGAATATGTGAAACCTCACCATTTTCCACATCAAGCACAATTTCTTTTACAGTTCCTATAAGTCTGCCGCTAGATGTTATTATCTTTTTTCCATAAAATTCAGATATGTTCATTACCATAAAATCACTTTTTTATTTCTATCTTATTAATCTTTTTAGAAGCAAAAATTCTTATTATATACTCATTGAGCTCACTTGTGAAAGCTTCTTCGTCATTTTCAAGGGCCTTTTTCTCCTCTTCATCAAACAGTTCGCTATGCTCTTTTGCTAGTTTCTTCAAGTATTGTTTTGTAAGTGAATAGAAAGCTTGCTTGCATGAAGTACATACATATATTGGAACAGCAGGAACATTCTCTATTTTTTTAGTATCAACAAGATCAAGCTCTCTTTTTATACTTCTTTTTCCACATTTTGGGCAAACCGCATTTATATTCACAGGCTTGTATTCTGCCTCAACTATCTTAATATTACCTGCACAATCACTTAAGCTTTCCTCGGCGCAAATATCGTATTTTCTCTGGTCAATGAGATTCCCATTCTTGTCAAAAATGCTCACCAGAGAACCTTTTTTGAGCTCTTCAGCAATAAATATTTTATCTTCTATTTCTATCCTGATCTTGTTATTGGAGCTTTTAAAAGCTACTCTATATTCCATTTCTACATCTCACAGCTAATGCTTCATAATATACGATGCTATGTCTTCTTTGGTTATCTTATCTCTTTTCTTCTCCTTTGCATTCTTTACAGCAAAACTTGAAATTTCCCTAGCTTTTTGCTCCAAAATTTTTGCTATGGCTTCTGCACCTTCATTAGTTATATTCGCCTTTGTATATTTTTTTACAATCTTTTTTATATTTGCTCTAGAAAGGCTAATCATGCAATCAGCACTCAAGATCTTCATCACTAATCAGAAAAGATCTCATCACAATACCATTTGGCTATTGAATTTTAAAT
Source organism: Candidatus Micrarchaeia archaeon (assembly GCA_049967555.1). GTDB lineage: Archaea > Micrarchaeota > Micrarchaeia > Micrarchaeales > CABMGC01 > JAGDYD01. The sequence continues at coordinate 82 of JBMFSM010000021.1, read as the reverse complement.
ACCTACCGCTTGCAAAACAGCCGTGGCTGTTGAAAATCCTATCATAAACCTCTCTGCGCCCAATAAATCGTTGGAAAAGTAG
>JBMFSM010000020.1:0-11508 GCA_049967555.1 Candidatus Micrarchaeia archaeon | reverse complement strand
TTTAATCATTTACTTTATTATACTAAAATATAATGTTGTGAAATGAGTAGCATAATTATATGATACGACCCTCGATGAAGTTGAGGGAATTTTTTAAATTTTAAAATTTGAAAGATTATGGGCCTTTGCTAATCATTCTGTAAATGCTCGTTTTGAAATGCAAGCAATACCTTTAAAACCAGCCAGCTGCATGCCAGCCTCATCGTCAGAATTGAATATTTCTATTCTCACTTTTTCACTGTCTGCCTTGTCAAGCAACGCTTGTGCATTCTCTTCGTTAAGCAGATTGTCATTTACAAGCACTATGCCCGCATTATAAGTATCTAGCGATTCGCCGACCCCATCAATTCCGAAGAATGCATTGCCTACCTGCAGCGCCTGCATAAATAGATTCATAAGGTGAAATTCTCTCTTGACCTTCTCATGTGAAAAATATTTTGCGATTTCCTGGCTTTGCAATGCCTCCCTTATACCTGACCTTTCTGCATCGCTTGATGGCACAAAGAGCAGTTTTTTCCCAATTTCTATGCGAGAGCTTTCTATATATTTTTTCAGATCCTCTCTGGTAAAACCGGGCCCGGCTATTATTATGGTTTCTGCACCTACATTTTTTATAATACTGATTATACTATCAAAATACTCTTTTCTGGTTTTCTCATACTCTTTCCCGCTCATTCTCTTGCTTAGATGGCTGTATATCTCGCTTTCAATCTCTATACCATAGCCTTTTATGTTGGCTATGCTCGCCTTCTCGTCGTCTAGTGCCACAACGCCAAGCTTCACTTTCTTTGTATCCTGCACAGCCTCCTTTAGCCTGTTTATAAGATAATCCCTCCACTCTTTCTTTATTATATTCAGCTCGCTTCCAGAGCCTATGTTGAGTGTATGATAGCTATTGAGCTTTATCAGCTCGATTGGCTTTCCTGAAACGATTTTCCCAGTAAGCCTAAGCCTTTCCCCGTTTCTGTCAAGCTCTGCTTTTTCCACTTCTATAGCAAGAAATACCTCTTGCTGCTCTCCTTTTTCACCATCGTCATTTTGAAATCTTCTAAAGCTCCTCCCTTCAACAACATCGCCGCTGTTTATAATGCGCGCAAGCAGGTAAAGATCATCAAACGAATCAGGCTGGAGCTTCACCGAATTTACTTCTTTCGAAAATCGTATTATTCTCATAAACATCAGCCACATAATAAATTATAAATGTGTGAGTTAAAAATAAATTATGCTATGTACTCTTGTTTTTGGCTTATTGAACGTCCCTAGCTTGTTCAGCTTGTCATACTCTGCCATAAGCAGTTTGATATCAAAATATGGCTATCTCTCAATTTTCGTTCTTATGACACTTGAGGCGAGCTCCTTTCCGATACCAAGCGAGGTAGTGCTACCCGCAGTTGGATTTTTTTCGGCAAAAGGATTGCTTAGTGCATATATTGCACTGCCAGTAATATTTGTAAGCAGCTTTGTGGGAATGGCAATAAATTATTATATAGCATACTTTCTAGGCAAGGATGTTGTATATAAGCATCTTCACTTGTTTAGGTTAAAGAAAAATGATGTGAAAACATTCGAAGAATGGTTCAATAGAAATGGTTCTTTTGTTGTTTTTATATCTAGACTCCTTCCAATTGTAAGGGGATTGGTAAATTTCCCAGCGGGATTCGCCCTCATGAATCAGAAAAAGTTTTACCTTTACTCTATGGCAGGCTCGATGATATGGGATACGGCTCTTTTCTTTTTCGGCTTCTATGCTCTCTCGGCAAACAATGGATTTATTATATTGATTTCAATAGGCATATTTGGACTCGCTCTTTATGTTATATATAAAGTTTCTATGAAATTTATAAGAGGAGGCTAAAGCGTGTGATTTTTAACTATCTTTATTACTTGATTTATGGCGCGCCTTATGTCCGCCTCTGTCTTTGCTCCGGTGCAGATTATCTTACCATTCTTGAAAAGAAGGAGTGCTGATTTTGGCTCCCGTATCTTGCAAATTGCGCCAGGAAACTGCTCTGGCTCGTAGTCTACATCTGGTGAGGCTTTTGCTATGCTGTATAAATCTAGATCTACCCCCAAATCTGCACTTGCTACAATATTTTCAACCTTGAATTCTGGCTCCTGTAGATTCTTTTTTGTCATTGAACCACATCATAAGATATTTATTAGTGTGTGTAAAATGTATAAATACCTTTCTGAATATAATAAAACATGTTGAACGAATTGTGATCACATGACTGAGAGATCTCATGGCTTATTTATGGGCAGGACAAGGCACCTCGCTAGGCACCACAAGCCTTCGAAGCTTAGCATAACTGGACAAATAAAGAATTTTAATGTAGGAGAAAAGGTAGTGATAGTGCAAAAAGGGAACTTTAGAAATATACCCCACCCTAGATATAGAGGCAGGGTTGGTACAATAATAGAGAAAAGAGGTTCCTCATACGTTGTAGAGATAGCCCTTACAAGCTCTGCAATAAGAAGACTAATAGTGCCTCAGATGCATCTTGAAAAAGCTTAATTCTCTTTTTTTTGCTGGTAAGGCCTTGTAAGAAGATAGAACCTGCTTTCGCCTTTCAGCTCTATGAGAATTCTATCAACAATAAGTTTCACAGGATCTTGCAATAGCTTGACTCTGTTTGTAATATCTTGGAAGCTTTCAAACTTTTTTTCGCTTCTTGCTTTCAATATAGCATTCAAATGTCTCTTCCCTATACCTGGGAAAAGCTCAAGTTTATGCTCCCTGATGTTCAGCGGGCCCGCGCTATTGAATATTTCTACAAACCTTTTTTCATTAGACTTAACCACATTTGCTATCGCGTTTGGCAATTCGTTTCTTGCGCCCTCTGTAAGCTCGCTGTAAGCAAGCCTTGTCTTTATAAGTGAAATTTTATCCCTCTCGCCCTTGCCTATGTATACACGCTCTCCTATGTGCAAAATTATTCCTGGCTTTGGCACAGCTTCGAGAAGTGTAAACTTATTTTCTCCGAGCAATTCAGCTATTGGCTCGGGATTCGCAGAAAAAGACCTTCCAGTAGGTAGAAAGTCAATGACAATCGCATATTCTTCAAGTTCCTCTTTTTTGTCTTCCATATCTCTCTACCCTTTGGATGCATATAAACACTATCTATAAGCATTTATCCTTTCAAGGACCTTTGCCACTGTCTGTTCATCAAAACTTCTCTTGTCAAATATAAGGGCTTGCTTCAGTTGCATGTCATTTAATGGCATTATGTCTATAAGCTTTTTAGCCAATTTGGTGCTTAATCCCAGCTCTGTGAGCTCCTTTTCAAGTTTCTCGGCTTTTTCTTTGTTTAGCCTGGCAAACTTTTTTGCATCTTCATATGCACGTTGTTGTTCAAAGCCAAGCTCACCCTCTTTTTTCCTTTCATTCAATACCTCAAGCGCCTCAACCGCAGATATCGGCTCAGGCTCGCTCTGGCTTTTCCCGATCATATTACCTATTTTCTTGATTCATCTTTATAAACCTTTTGCAACATCAGAATAGGACTTTACCTGGGCGTGATATTCACCCACCCGTAAATGGCGTGGGCTTCCTGTTAAGCATTCTGTAAGAATTCAACTATTGCAGCAGTATCTATCTCTTTACTTTTATTCCATACTTTTTGTTGTGTCACTAAACACAACTCAGACGAAAGGAACCTACAAATTTATTTGTAGGGAAATACATAAAAAGAGCCAAAGTACAAATTGTGACCCGCAACGAAGTTAAAGGGAATTCTTTTAAGTATTAATTGGAATAATAATAATGGTGTCTAGATGCAAAAGGTTGACATATTTTTCTTATTCATTTTTGTAGGTTTGTTAATTTCGGCAGTATATGAGATGAGTAGTGTAAGTGCATATGGCAACGGAATTTATTTTTCGAAACCAACAACCTCAATATATAGCAATAGCTCGCTACCTATGGGAATTTTAAATAAATTTGCAGCAACTGACAGTGGTACATGCTCTTGCAATCCAGTTCAATGTTTTTGTAGTTATTCACACCAAGAAATTACAGAATATCCTACACTCAGTTGCTCCCTAAACGAAAAACAAAATGGGAATTACTCACACTCGCCAACAATACAAGTAAATGAAAGCAACTCCGCAAGCGCAATGTGGCTTCTAACTGCACCAACCCAACCAAGCCAGATATATGCGGACGATGAGCTTTTCTACCCTTATAGTAAATATATTGCTGGAGATGCTTGCTTATCTAATAAAACATCCTTATTAAGCAACATAGAATTAAAGTTAGAGATATATTTTGGTGATGGATCATTTACACCGAGCATTTCTTATAATATAAATAATATAGGAACCATGACTATAAATAATTACGGATATTCACCAATGGTGGATAATTCAATTTCGAATGGCTTCTCTACTAGAAGTTATATTTTTGACCAAGTACCATCATATATTCAGCATGGCCTTTGGTCGTGGGAGGCAAATTTTGCAAATCTGCAGCCTTTCACAGAATCGAACACAATATATCCCAGCTATAAACTGACAAACTCATGCAAAGAAGGCTCCAATTCATATACATATAACTGCTACTATTCATGCATAGACACATTTACAGTGGATAGCGGATTAAGCAATTATAATATACCTTTCACAGAGGTTGTGCCAAGCGACGGACTTCATACTTTTGATACACCAGTACTTCCGTATATTCTCTATAATTATTCAATACCTTCGCAAGGCTCATTGCTGTTTTCGAATTACATGAATATGTCATACGACATATTTGGTCCATGGAATTATTATAGCCCAAAAAGTAGGATAAGCCCATTTCCAATAAATACAGGATCAAGGTTTTTTGTAAATTATAATGGTATTCTTGAAAATGCACGTAACCCCATTTCTTTGCCTAGCTCAATAAGTTCTACAGGACAGGCAAACCAAAACAATATGTGGAATGGTATCACACACATGCCTGGATTTTTAAGTCAGAAGATAAGCAACCCAATATCAATTGCAGTTGCCCCGAATAATTATATTTATGTATTAAATTACTCTAACCAAACAAAAAATTATTATATATCAATTATGAGGCTTGTACCAAAAGGATATTATAATACAACAAATTACCAACCAGATAGCGTTGCAAATGCAAAAACAGAAAATGATTGGTATAATAACTGGAATAATTATTGGAAAAATGTTATAATGCTGCAGAACTCAAGCGTTTATGTAGTTAGAAGTATAAACCTTGACACATTCAACAATTCGTTCCTTTATGGATTTATGCCGATAAATATTTCAGTTGACAATTTTGGCGATGTATTTATAACTGGAGAAAAAAATTCACAGCCAGCTCTTGCAGAGATAACCAATACAACATTAAACAACAAATTGGAGGAGGCTTATAATTCAATAACCACTAATGGTGCAATGCAAGAGATAACAGTGTCTCCAACAGGATCACTCATATTCTTAGCAAGCCAATCCTCTGGATTCGTCTATATATATAGCAGTGCAAACTTTAGCCAGATAAATGAGATTAACTTGACATATCATTATATGGGACAAGGATTGCCTCCTGCACCTTTTAATCCTATTTCATTTTTTGGAAATGGTGATATGTATAATCAAACATATGTGCTTGAGTATCTAAGCAACGATTTTTTTGAAGGCCAACCAGTGGCGGATTCAAGCTTGCATCACCATCCCCTCGGTATAGCTGATATAAATGGCTATTTATATGTATTAGACAACTTTAATGGCGATACAGAATTAGGTTATAATAAATATTATTCACACCCATATGGAGGAATTTTTTATAATGTTCTTTTACTGAGAGTTTTTAATTCTACAGGTTCAGAGGTTCCATTCATAGATGACAATACTTATCATGTAAATGATGTATCTAATCCAAACACGCAAGAATATTCATACCCAACATATAGTGCTGCGTATCCACCTTATGGATGGATTATTTCCGCAAACATAACTGGAGTAGAACTTTCATCATTGGGATCGCAAGAGTTTACAACAGAGACAGGCAACTTGGCAATTAATGGAGTAACATATAACAACGTTTACCAAGAGGAAAGCTTTACTTTTTGCGGGTCTGATTTCTGTACATTTAACCCATATAATTTAAATCCAGCGAATCATAGACAACTAACAAGCGTTACTATAATTAAAACAGATAACACACAAGAGCATATCTATATGCCGATAAGCTATTACAACGGAACATATTACCCAATTGGCCCAGAACTTTTAGCTATTTCAACAGTGCCACCAGGTTCGTCTACTACATTTAAAGGGACTTTAACAGATTTTGGAGAGACCTCTACAGATTTTAAAGATGGATTGGGTTTTGCCGCACCTTTTACAAATATAGGATTCTCGGTTAACTTCAACAATACGATAAATATCCTATTTCCTGACCCAAATCCTGCAAACCCATATACAGATCTAGCTGGCAGCCCAATTTATAATCCAAACATGTTTAAAGAACTGCTTATAACAAAGATCAATATAGAAAATTATACCAATCTCTTTGGAGGATTTCCTCGTTATTATTGCTATAGTAATTCAACTCAACCAGAACCTATATGTAACTTTCAGAGTTCAGTTGGATATATGTACCCGCCTGTTTATACAGATACGAACCCATTTAAATACCTTGAGAATCTTGGCTCGCCGGAAGTAATGCCAATAGAAAATATTATATATTCATCATTTTCAGGAAACGCGCCTGGAAGTTCTGCTTATTGCGGAAATACTTTATATAATTTAGAAAATGGGGAGGCATGTGGAAATATAAAACCTAATGCAATAGCAATCAATTCAACTAGCCTTATAAATAATGCGAACTTCTATTATGCTTTTAATCCGTTTGCAAGCGCACAGATTCTTAACAGCCAATTGAATGGATATACACTTGTTCCTTATGAAGCACCAACAACAATAACACAACAAATAGCTTGCAGTGTGACGGATGGGGCGAAAACTGAGGGTGCGCAGTGTGATAATGGGTGTCCAGCATACCCAACTTATCTTTCAAATACGATAACTATCTATTCATATGGTATAATTAACGCTAGCTCAAATAACTTCAACTCTATTATAGAGGGCGGGGATACTTACTTAAGGTATTCGAATGGTGGCTATTATATACCAAATCTCTCTGATGAAGGTTTAATACTTACAAAAAATATGCTGTTAAATGTATTGACAGACAGAAACTTTACAAATATATATGTAAATGTAACGAATCCAAATGGACTTGGCCAAACTGTAGTAAATGCATCTAAGACTAGCAACTTCCAAATAAATACATATACACAGGGCAAATATCCTGCATTTTCGACAATTTCGTCTTTGCCAGAGGCTAATGTAATATATGGAACAAACGCGGTAGACCAGATTTTGAAAAATACAGAAGCAACAACTGGTGGTATTTTTGGTTCTGCCCTTTCTGGAATTTACACTGGCATGTATTATTTTTCAAATCCAGTCCCTGAGGCAATAAATTTATTTGACTGGTATAAGATAAATTTGTTTACAGACTATCTTGATCTTTACCTTAACCAGTCCCCATTAGGGCCAGTATTACCTTGGTACAACTTTGGGAATGAAAAACTTCCATTTTATGATGTAGGATATACTAGAATTATATATGTAATGAATGACAAGTTCAACAATACAATTTATACACCAATCGATGCAGATATAGCAAATATAACAACAATAAAATTAAATATAAATCCTGTTGTTGATCCGAACAATGCAAACCAAACAACCTTATATATAACCGGCAATGCCACGTATTTTGATGGTATAAAATATATACCTCTTGCTGACAATTCTATTTACATATATTTCAACAACAATATAAACTATTTTGGACATAATCCACTGCAAAACCCACAACAAGCTATAGAATGCGCATATGCCAATATGGGAAAATGTGTGCTTGCGAATCCAGCTTTTACTTCCTTTTCTTCAGGTGCAGATGTTATTACATATTCGCCACAATATAATTCCTTAGGTGTATGCAATCCACCTCCAACAAAACTCTTCCAATCGCCAGTTTACAATTGCAATATATATGGTAATGATAATTTACCAGAGGCTTGTCAATCAATATATGCAAATGGTAGGGACATAACCCAATGGTGCATTCCATATTTTAAAAACGGCACTGGCATTTGTACATCACAGATCGGACTGATGGGTGTAGCTACCACAAGCCAAGATGGAAGCTTTTCATTGACGGCAAATGCCTGCGGTATAGGAAGCGCTACGATAAGTGCCATATATTATGGCTACCCATACAATGAACCAGTAACAGTGACTCAACCATATCTGCCGAATTCAGCGCAGCTTTATGAAGATTATCCTCAGGTATTGTTACAGAAAGGACAGATGCTGAACCCACCGAATCTTGCAACATTTCAAGTGGTAAATTTCACATGGACACCTAACGAGACCATAGTGAGTCCAGTAACACTTGGATTAGCAGAGCTTAGCTATGGGAATATAGACATAATTGAAATAACAGGAACAGTGTTGCTCTTGGCTTTGATACTTTATATATTGAGAAGTAAGCAATAAATAATTTGAAAATGAAATTACAAACTTCAAAAAATAATAGCTGACATCCACTATGTTGATTTGACTGCAGCAGGACGCCGCAGTCAATAATGTTTCCAGTTAATTCATTAATCACTTTGCAATCTTTTATACTTTTATATCAAATCCATAGTGTTCTATTATTCATCGCATGTCGATATTCTGACTTGAATTATGGGAAGAGGGCGTTAGTCTCCACACACGTCGCTAGAACGACAGGATGTCACTCAACGCCCCTCTTTTCCCTCAAGGTCTGTAATTTCGTTGGTCCTTGAGCATACAATAAATGATTCTGAGTAGATGCCTTGCAGCAGCAACTCTTGCCTTTTTGCTATCTACCCTTGCTTTGACTCTGTTGTATATAAAAATATAGTAAAATATTATATACGTGACCTCTGCAGCTGCACAAAAAGGAATAGAAATTAGCAAAAAAGCATCAAAACCAAAAGAGGTAGATTTTTATATCAGAAAAGGTATAAAATTAAATATGATATATATAATTCTTTCGCTAGGCGCAATAAACGCATTTATACCTTTAATAATAATACTTATTTTAGTAGTGGCTGCAGCGGGTCTTATGCGTGGCTATAATATCTTTGCTTTATTTGGTATACCTGCCCTTCTTTTTAGTGGAGCAAGAGGTAGTATGATTAAAAAAAGTGCATCAGGCCAAACAAAAGGAATAAGAGCAAAATCAAAGACGGGCGGGCAATTGATCAAAGCAGGAGCCATGGCAAAAATGACAATAAATAAAAATCTAAAAAATTCAAAATCTTTTGTAAAAGTATATTCAAATGAACTTGCAAATGTAGAAAAAACGATGGGGCTTAAAGGTACAAAAGCAGCTCTGGTGGCACTAGGCTATGCAAATTCAGTTACAAAGCTTAACTACGTTAAAAATACAAAAAATCAGCTAGGCGAACTTAGCGAAAATATAGATAAAATAGAGAAAAATACTACATTAGCAAATAACCAAAAAATGAAAAATGTTTTTGATCTTCATGTAGATGATATTAAGGATGGCATTGCTGCTGTGACAGCATCGAGTAAAAAAATAGAAGACTTGTTAAATTCTAGATATAATAATAAGGTAGACCATATAAAATTAAACAAAGAGATTAGTGAGGAATATATGGAATATAAGAAAAATGTAAAAAGAATAATAAAAAATACAGATATGTTAAGGAGTGAACTACAAAAAGAAATTATAAGCAATTTTGTTGAAGATGTTAGATATAATACACACCCCACATGGGGGATAAAGATGGCAGTAGAACACCACAATATAAAGAAAGAAATAAATGAAAATGGATTGATGGCCTTTCCGACTTATTCTAAAAATTATATGTCTGATATAGATAAGAAAACCCTTACCAAGGATATAAATAATCTCAATAAAGTGGTAAAGAATATAAAAATGACATTAAATAAAGGGGCTACTGTATCAAAGTAAACAAAAGAACAATAATTAAAAAATTACGAATATTTATTGCTGTTACTCATCGTCAGGGTCAGGGGAGAATTCATCTTCTTCTGGAGGATAGTCGCCCTCCTCCTCTTCTCCACCCCCCTCCTCTCCTTCATCGGTTTCTTCCTCATCGTCTTCTTCTTTTTTAGCCATATTTAACACCTGAGACATCATTCTCTTTGAGAAATTGATTAACAAAAACATATATAAATTTATCTTTTTGCAAGCAAAAAGGTTAAAAAATAAGTTCATTATAGGGCTAATCGCAACAGATTTATATTTATTTGCAAAAACATCATTAAGAAAACATCATTAAGAGGGCTCGTGGCTCAGTAGTAGAGCGTCCGCTTTGCAAGCGGAAGGCCGCGGGTGCGATCCCCGCCGAGTCCACAAAATTTCTTGAAAAGAAGTTTTATGAAGAAATCGAGAAATTTAGGTGCAAATCCGAAGGCTTTTGTACTAATTCGTATTATATAGCTTGTATTTCTGAACGTTGCATAAATGCAATTTGATAAAAATGATACGCACTGAGAAACTTTCTAGTTTAAAGGCTGCCACTTTTTGTATTATTTTGTATTATATACAAAAATATAGATATTTGTTATTTTTGCTACATTGCTATTTATCAGGAGAAAAATTTGAATTATATAAATATTTATATTTTTATAACACAGTAATATTGTGAGATTATGGATTTCAAAAAATATGAACTTCCGAATCTGCCATACAGGATAGATGCGTTGGAGCCTTATATAAGCAAAGAAATTATGGATGTACATTATAATGGACACCATAAAGCATATGTAAATGGAGCAAATGCAACAATAGACAAAATAAATATGATAGCAAAGGGCGAAGCTAAAGGCTATGATCTTGCAGGGGTTGTTAGGAATTTGACATTTAATGTTAATGGACACAAGCTTCATTCACTATTTTGGAAAACAATGGCACCAAGCGGAAAGGGGGAGGTAGGCCTGGTGGAGAGTTGGGTGACCTGATAGAAAAACAATATGGAAGTTTTGATGCATTTAAACAACTCTTTACAGATTCTATGAAATCTCTTACAGGCACTGGTTGGACGGCAATGTTATTCGACAAAGAAACAGGAAGGCTTGAGATTTCAACAATAGAGAACCACTTTATAAACCATATAGCAGAACTTCCAATAATTCAAATAGTAGACGAATTTGAGCATGCATACTATTTGCAATATAAAAACAATAGAAATGCCTACATTGATGCATGGTGGAATTTAGTAAATTGGGATTTCTCAGAAAAAATACTAAGAGAACAGATTTAAATCTGTTAACAACAGAACAAAAATCCAAAGAATGCAAAGATTTTGGCAGGTTATGTTGAGATATCAGTGACACCCTCCCACGACTGAAGCCGTGGGCTTCCAGAGTGGCTATGATTGGTCGTCATGATGCCACCCGTGTAGTTCC
>JBMFSM010000019.1:0-11938 GCA_049967555.1 Candidatus Micrarchaeia archaeon | reverse complement strand
AACAGCCGGTTTTTATGTTTTAGAGATTATTTGTTTACTTCTTTGTTTTGCTTACCTTTTGTTTTACTGTATTTTTACTAGATTTTTTATAATTTCACGCCCTTTCCACCCTCTTTTCATTGATTCCCTTGCTTGAGAAGCCATACTCTCATAACAGTTTTCACACATACACCTACTTGCTACAATTCCATCTCTAACATATGGGTCTTGCTCTTGCACAACCTGTGGAGGTACGATCCTTACCTCATGGATTGAAAACTTTTTCCCACAAATCATGCACGTATTATTTGCGATTACACTTTCTTTCTTGGTTTTATTCCTGGCTATATAAAGTTTGTTTAGCTGTTGTGCTATTGAGCCACCAAAACTGTTATCACCTACTTTATAATCCACCCTCAAAAAATTATTCCCCATCTTCCCCACTCTTATATTTAGTCCCCAGATCTAAATTTAACTAAACTCATATTTATTTGTTTTGGTCCAAATATTTCTGATTTAATGCTGTATGTTGTCTCGATAGGGGGAAATGCACTCGACAGAGATATGGTGAATTTAAAGTACGCCATAGAAGCAATAAAGGTGCTTGCAAAAAAGGGAAAAATAATAATAACGCACGGAAACGGTCCGCAAGTGGGGGAGCTCGCCAGATTTGAGGTTTTATCACTATCGCTACTAACCGCACAAACAGAAGCTGAGATAGGGTATATTATAAAAAAAAGTATAAAAAATAATTTAGGTCTTGATTCTGAAGTGCTACTAACAGACATACTTGTTGACAGGAAAGATAATGCTTTTTTAAATCCAACAAAACCTATAGGAAGGTATTATGAGGCCGATGAGCTTCTTAAGCTTAAAAATAAAGGATTTAGATTTTGCAAATTTGAAAGAGGCTATAGGAGGATAGTGCCAAGCCCATTGCCTATAAAAATTCTCAATTTTGATACCCTCAAAGCTCTTTTACACAATAAGATAGTAATTGCAGGTGGTGGGGGAGGCATACCTTTAACGAAAACATCCAAAGGTTATGAATTTGCCGAAGCAGTTATTGATAAAGATTATACGACAGCGCTTATAGCAAATAAACTTAAGGCAAACGTTATGTTTATACTCACAAATGTCGATGGCGCATATCTTAATTATGGAATGAAGGAACAGACCCTTATAAAGAACATAACTGCAAAGGAGATTAAAAGATATCTTGCAGATGGAGAATTTGAGGAAGGTTCAATGAAACCGAAGGTTAAGGCTTGCATAGAATTCGTAGAAAAAAATAAAGGAATCGCTGTAATATGCAATTTAAATAAGGCAAGCGATGCCATAAAACTAAGAAATTGTACGGTTATAACCCCTTAATCTTGCTAGCCTTGCTAGCTTCTTTGATTGCTTCTACTACATCACCTATTGAAAAATTACCTTTCAAGCTGTCTTTATCGGTGTGACTAGCACTTACAGAAAAACCTCTTGCGGCTAGCTTTTCAATCACACTCCTTCTGCTTATGGAACCAATGTGCATATATTTTGTTATTTTAGGAAGAGAGAAAAAGAATGGGGTATCTTGTTCCTCATAAATTTTTTTTAGCATAGAAAGCATTTCTGTATCATATTCTTGATTGTAATCTTCGATTATTTTTTTAATTGTCTCTTTATTTGATAAACTGCCAAGCCAGATTGGGCCATATAAATTCATGTCGCCACCACAATAGTCGCATTTTCTTCCATCGATAGATTCTGCATTTACAACTTTAAAATTTCTACAATTATTGCAGTGTAACAAGTATCCACATTTCTTTACAGATTCAAGAGCCTCCTTTGCGCCTTTCCTTAACTTTGCGAAAATTCTCATATAGTGCATATTCGCTATCGCAATGTCTATATTGATTCCAAAATTGAACTGCGCAGCATTCCTTGCTATGAAGCAAGCAAGTATCCTAAGCCCAAATTCGTGGCAAAGCTCGTTATGTATTGGATTTACAAAATACTCTTTAAGGCACGCACTTGAATGAGCCCCACACAGAACAGCAGTATCTGTGCCAGTAACCATCAAAGAGGTTTTATCTTTTGAGATTTTCATCAAATCAAAGACATATGGTGCAGCTGAGCCAAAAGGATCAAGATCTATGAAATCAAAAGCTCCATCATGAGAATTGGCAAATTCCTGTATGCTTTTGTTTAATATAATGCATTCCAGTCCGTTTAGATTTGTGTTATGTACCGTGTTTAAATATGCCCTCCTATTTATTTCGAGGAAGGTTATATTTTTTATTCCAGATTCCAAGTAATATCTTATACCTCTTACTCCTGTAGCGCTTGTAGAATCAAGCAAAGAATTTTCACCAATTGACGTAGATTTAACGTATGCTACAGAAAGGTCTCTCAAACCTTTCATCTTCGGATTAAAGAACACCCCGTCTGAGAGGTTTATGTTTGCTTTACCTTCGCATATCTGTGCCATCACTCCACCTTCAAAAGCTTAAGAAGTGAATCAAGAAGTCCATGCGCATAAGATATACTGGCAAATGCAGTGTAATAATCTTTTTTGACCAGCCAAGACCTGGAATCGAGGGCATACATCTTAGCCAACTCAAAAATACTGCGCAGGTCGGCGTAGTTTATCTCTATTTTGCTATCAAAATTCTCAAACTTTTTTATCGAGTCATTAAATTTTGCAATATCTTTTTCTATTCTTTCCTCAATATCCATAAAATACACCAATATAGTTTTTATCTTATAAATAATATAATGGTTATTATGAAAATAAAAAGACAAGTAGTAGCTATTATGGGAACGCCAGGAGTTGGAAAAACGACATTCGCAAGAAAACTTAGTAAAAAACTTGGAGCCAAATTGATAGAAGCAAATAGCGTGGTGAAAGAATATAAATTATATACTGGCGCAGACAAGTTCGGTACTAAGATAGTAAAAATGAAAAAATTTGAAAAAGTAATAAATAAAATTGCAGACGATGAAGAGAAGATTGTTTTGGAAGGGCATTTACTTTCTGATATAAAAATTAAAGATGCAATAGCAATAGTACTTAGAGAACACCTTGATATAATTTGGAAAAGGCTTAAGAAAAGAGGTTATGAAAATGAAAAAATTATGGAAAATATAACAAGTGAAGCTGTAGACTATTCCGGCACTGAAGCTGCAAAAAACTACAAAAAGATTTATGAATTTTTATCGAGCGACAGAATGCTTATGGAAAAAACTATTAATGCGATAAAAGGCATAGGCAAAACTGAAAATATTGAACTATTAGAAGAGCTTCTCCAATTCATAAAGAAATAGTTTCTAGCAGTGCAGCATAAGAATCCTCTGCATATCTACTTGGTATTTTTTCAAATATCTTGGCATTTTTCATCTTTATATCTCTGCTTGAATTCAACTCCTTCCTCTTTGATAGCCTCTTCAATATTTCGATATAGCTGCCCCGTTCTTCTATAGAATAAATTATATTTTCTTTTACAAGCAAGCCTAGTGAATTTCTATGCTTATTTATAAAGCTGTTCGTATACTCTCCTGAAAAAACGTTAGGTCCTTTTACAAGCTTTGAACGTGAAAGATCATTAGGCAAATAATATAATAAAAATCCATTCTTCCCCTTGATCCATGCATTATAAAAATAAATAAAGAAATTCTCTTTTTCCATCATACTTGATAGTATCCGCCCAGCCTTGTCGAGTTGTGGCCATATTATATCTTCACTTTTATTTGGTACGCTAAGCATCATGAGAATTGGTTTAAGCCCGCTCTTTTTTTCGAAATTCTTAAGAAGCCCCCCCGCCTTCTCGCTAGAAAAACTTTTTTTGTAGAAAAGACTAAGGCTTGGTTTTTTTATTAGCGTCCTTGCTATAAGTACAAATCTCGCAAGAGACTCAGCAGACAAACCAGCAGCCACATTTCTCTTTTTGTCTACAGGATCTATTACTACAAACTCTGAATTGAAATTTTTAGAAATACTTTCGTCGTGTATTATTTTTTTCTCATCAGGAATTATAATAATAGGTAGTTTAAACTTTGAAGCCTCTTCAAGAAGATTAGGCAAGGAACCGAATGTATGAACAAGAAGTTCACAAAGGTAGCCAGAGAATCCCTTTACAGCTATTTCTGCACCATATATGTTGTGCTGCTTAAGCAACGATTTCAGTACACGGATATCATCCCTCTGCTTATCGGAAAGATGCTTATTTAGATATTCAGTGTGTAAAGGGCTCCTATCGACAGTTGTACCCATCTCACCTATATTATTTATTTTATATGCTGGCACCAGATCTATCTTCAAATTTAAATCATTTAAGTATAACCTAGTATAAGGATGCTCAGCATATTTTATTTCATAGCTCTCATTTTTCCTTATGTTTACTATTTTCTTTGCATACTCTAGACCAAGTTTTTTGAGCTCGCTTTCCTTGTATTTTTTGCTGAACAACATAAAAATATCTATGTCAGAATCTCCAGCCAGATTGGTGCTTCTTGCTATAGAACCAACTATTCTCAGCTCGACGTCACTCGGCACCACTTGCTTTAATCTAAAAATAATTTCATTTGCATGTGCTATTGTGCTTTTTATCTCAAGCTCACTAGGCTTTATTGTTTTAAGCACGTGATTAAAAATCTTCCTAAGCTTTTCTTCTTGTTTTGGATCCATATTTACACAATAGATTATAAAGTTTAATCCTTAAAAGAATTCCCCCAGAGTGTTTATGGGCTAAACAATATATGTTAACTTATTAGTCAATAATTTTTATATTCTTTCATACAGCGAAGAAAGGATAAGAGAAATTTGAAAAAAATAAAAAATATAATAAAAATGTCAAGAACAAAGGCTCATATGCACCCGCCGTTTCTGCTTTTGCGCTTTATTGCAATTTATCTAAGATGTATTGAATACCTTCCACTAATGTTGTATTTTCTGGCAAATTTGGATCAAATTCGCGCCACAGTTTGAATAGATCCTGGTAGTACTTAGTTCTACTTTTAATTGCTTTTCCAAATTCTTCCTCGGCCTTTGTTATCTTTGCTAGAACGTCTTCATCAGGTATCATTATTCTTTTTGTTGGATTGAAATCTATATAAGGTGCAACTCTTGGCTTGTTCTTGTCAAAGCTTCTTCCAGGAATTATATAGATAAATCCAACATTAGAGCTAATGTGCTCGCTGAATTTTTTATCAAAGAAAGTTTCATCAAATTGCGAATTAGGTATGCTCATTGTCCAACCTATCTTAAGCGTTGCACCTTTTCTCCTAAAGAATTCTATGTCGGCCATTTCTTGCAGGGCATAGCTGTGCAATGTTGAAAGTTCTGGCATGTTTTCACTCATCTTTAATATCTCTTTGTACTCTTCATCTTCATTGAAAACAGACGCACGCAGTATTTCGTAGTTTTTTATATTGAGTACTGCTTTTATTTTTTCTACCGTTTCTTCGTAATGCATAGTCATAGCTTCAACGCTTTCTTTTGAGAAATTATTTGATAATGCGTGAGTGTCAGCTATGTTGTGGTATATTGTTTTAAGGCCAAATTTTTTTCTAATTGACACTGCAGTCAAAATCATTGATAAGATATCAAAAGGGACGCCTTTCGAAAGGTCTTTATGACTGCATATCCCAGTACCAAAATATATGCTGCTATCATTTGATAACATTATACCGGCTGAGACCTATGCTGCTATCATTTGATAACATTATACCGGCTGAGTCCTTGTTTTGATGCTTCAGGCTCAAGTAGCGGTTGCTCTTTTATTACCTTTTTTATAAGCTCTTCAGGTATTGCCATAAAATCACTTATTTATTGTATATTATATGATAACACAACAGATATAAATATTTTGTCCAAGGCATATGGCTTGCCTTATAAATTTTTACTTCACAACTTAATATAATATTACATGTATTACAAGGGCTCTTAGCTCAGTAGCAGAGCGTTCCGTTCGCAAGAAACTTCCACAGTAAGTTTCATAAAATCGAAAAACGGAAAGGTCGCGGGTGCGAATCCCGCAGAGTCCACTGAACTTCTTGAAAAATATCAAAAATAAGATTAAGCAAGTAGCAAGATCTACAAAAATCAGAAATTATAAAGGTATATTTAGGCACTTGTTTAGAATTTTGCTTTAAGATTAATATTCGTTAGTATTTCCAATACTTACATTGGTTGTTGAGAAAAATTCACTTAGATTATAAAGCTCCAAGCCTTTTATGTTATATCTTTCTTTTACGCTGTCGTTTGTTATTACCAATATCCTGCTAAAGTATTTTTTTCTATAATCGAGCATCTTCATGAAATCGCCGATGTTTTTCTTACCACTCTCATATTCCACCGCAACCCTCCTGTTGCCCATTCTTGCCACGATATCCGGCCCGTATGATGTGTTATATATTCTATTACCTATACCAAGCTTTTCGAGATGCCTGCTTATAAGTTCGACACATATGTCATGTTCAGCGCTGTTCTTCTTTTTAAGAATATACCAATTGCCTTCGTAAGGTGCATTGATATGATAAGTTGCCAATATGTTTTCACTAAGCAAACTAGATATGCTGCACTTTATCTCCTCTTCGCTGAATCCTTTTTCCTTGAGCCTGTTATAAAGATCTTTTTCATTTATGGAATCCTTTGCCAAGCTAAATATATGGTAAGATGCAACATCGCTGCCCTTAAAGAGTTTGAATTGTATTATTTCTGGCTCTCGCCTGCTTGATAGCACAATGGCTTCACCCTGTTTAAGCTTCCTTATGGCTCTTTTTACTTCGGAAAACCGCTCAAGCTCATTTCCTCCTGCAATCATGTTAGATATATAATTAAGCTCTTCGGGTTCCCTCTGGTAAAAGCTCATCACAAGGGAGGCATTGCCCCTTATGCTTTTTTCCACCTCTTTGGCATGCTGCGCGATAGCTATCAACCCTATACCATACTTCCTTCCTTCGTTGGCGAGCCTCGCAAGAATACTGCTCTGACCTAATTTTTCTATCTCGTCTATAAGTATATAAAATTTGTATGAGCGCTTTCCATAAGCAAGCATCCAAGTATATATTTTCTTCAATATACCTTCTATGTATATTTCCTGTGCCTCGCTGGTGTGTAGCGACGAAAGGGTAAAAATACTTCTAGAGTTCAGCACTTTTTCTATGCTTATGGGCTTGCTTGGCGTCTGACCAGCTAGCATGAATCTTTTTTCTATAGAGTCAAGCACCAGCTTTTCCTTGCTTGAGCTCGAATTCCTAATGAATGCTTTTATATAATAAGTGATACTCCCCATACTTGGAGTTACCTTTTTTTCTAGCGCTATATTGTAGGTGTAATTTATTACCTTGTATAACATATTGCTTTGAACTTCCCCAAGCCTAAAAACCCTCCTGAAAAGCTCTGTGAGTTCAATGCTCTTTTCCTTGATATTCATTCCATCAAGGTCAAAAATGTTGATTCCAGAATAGGCACCACTGTATATATGCGCATTGGTCCCTTTTGATATGTTTATATATTCATCATGCGGATCAAATATCGCAAACATATAACCTTTTCGGGCTAGCTCATATATTATCTGCTTGCTTGCATTTGATTTGCCGCTGCCCGATTCGCCTACAATAAGCATGTGTGGGTTCATTTCTATACCTAAAGAAAAACTTCTAAATAAAACAGGCCTCCATGCCCACTTCACCCTTAGCCCCTTTTTGAGGCATAGTTTTCTCTCAACCTTAGCTATATTGTTTAGCATAAAAGCACCAAAATTATTGCGAGGCGAGCATCTTTGCTAGATTAAGCTCATCTTGAGGTGTGATGTTGCTACTGTAGGGCGTCTCAAGGATTATTATTTTTTCTTTTGTCCATTTGTTATCAAAAAAATGCTTAAAGCCTTCATTACCTATGTATCCGAATCCAAGATTTTCGTGCCTATCTTTGCAAGAACCAAGCGGAAATTTTGCATCATTGAGGTGTATAACTTTAATGCGTTCCTTACCTAAAACAGTTGCTATTTTTTCCATAACCTCCTTTTTCCTTATGTCATAACCGCTCTCAAAAGAATGACAAGTATCTAGACAAAAACCCAACTTTGCAGAACCAACTTCATTATAGATTTCCCTCATTTCTTCAACTTTAGAGCCAATGCTGTTCCTTTGCCCAGCCTCATTTTCCAGCAAAAGCATCCCTTCATAAAAATCTATGCTCTCTTTTATAGCATTGACAACCCTATTTAAGCTCTCGCCTTTGTTGCTACCTAGCGTACTCCCAATATGGCTTATCAAATATTTTATTTCAAGATCATTGCACCGCCCCATGTTTGCTTTCAAAGCAGCAATGCTTTTCTCGTAAATTTCGCGCCTTGGCGATGCCAGATTTGGCAGATAAGGCATATGCGCAACTGCAGGTATTGTTTCTTTAAAAATAAATTTACTCGTTTCTTCTGCATCAAGTTTGCTCATTCTCCAGCTTCTTGGATTTGTCACGAAAAGCTGCAAAGCGGTGCATCCGAGCGCAAGAGCCCTGTCAAAGGCAAGGTCAATGCTTTTTGCAACAGAGACATGAAAACCAATATGCATAATCCAAGATGCGCTTTAAAATTTAAATAATAAGCATATAGGATGGATATATACAGGGCTACCGGCAACCCTTCATTTGTGTTGCCGGTCAACTGCCATGAGACCTTGCCGTTCTCAATGCATACTTCAAGTTCATATTTCCTATTTGACTTATTTTCTCCTATTTTCTTGCTTATTACTGTTACTTCAACAATACTCATGATGCATTTTGCTATGTCTGCAAGTGCAGCATAGTCTATTTTTGCATCTTTTGCTTTCTTTGCTTCTGACTCGCACCACATGTGCTCTAATGCCGTTACTAGCTTGTTTTTTGTTTTCTTTGTATATGGCCATGTTTGTTCAGCCCTGTACGTATATCCCATCCTATCGCCTCCTACTCTGCACGCAGAGTAGCATAGATTCGTTAGACCTCTTGTATAGCGTAGGTCAACGCTTTCTCCACAATATTATACAATAGTAAAATATTTATATCTTACTATATATTCATATATCATGTAGAAACATTTATATATTTTAATGGCTATACTCTATTGCGGTCCTTTAATCGCCTCTTTTAGGACCGCAGAGTAGCGGGCGGCGTAAGCCGCCTTTTTATAAAAATTGAATCTTTTTCTGAGAATTATTTATTTATTCTGAACAAAACTGAAATAATATATATAGAGAAGGTAAGTGTAAATAATAATAGTGAGGCCATGAATGAAAATGGAGATAACATAAATCAAAATGCAACAATTAATTTAGCGATTTTGTCAGACTTACTTGAAGCTTTAAGGCATTAGAAATTCTAAAGAAGCTCTCATACGTTTTAATAAAGATAATTTACAAGCAGGTTTATAACAAGCCTGTTTTGCCAAGCAACAAATAAATTGATAGCTTTTAATTATGCAGCAAAATGTGTATTAGCAATTATATGAGCAAAAGTATGGCGATCAGTATAAATAAAATTCCAGTAAGCATGTGAAGATATTTCTTTATTGTTTCTCCCTTCTTTTTTATAGACTCTACTTTTGCTATTCCGAAATACAAAGCAAATACAATTAATATTAAAGGTAGTACCATAAATAAATTATAAAGTACCAAGAAAAATATTGCAGTGGTGCCTATTATAGATAATTCTTTAAGGTAAGTTATATAAGCAAATGCATATCCACTTGCACAAGGAATATCTGCAAGTGCCACAAGAACACCTAAGATTACCACTGCAGGTAAAGAGATGTTCTCTATTAACATACCTGCTTTTACTTTTGCTGCATGTGGCATCTCGACTGTAAAATATTTTCCAGGAGCAAAGAAATCCTTAAGTTCAAAAATTCCCCAAATAAGAAGCAGCACAGCGACACATATGTCTATTAATCTTGTATAAGGTATTATATTTATTATATTTAATAAACCAATCATAAATGCAAAATATACTAAACCTATAACAAATGAGTAAAACAATCCATATGAAATTACTTTCTTTTTAGAGCTTATGTCAACAAGATAGGCAATGAGAAAAAGAAGTACGCTTATACCACATGGGTCTGCAACGCCATCTGCAATTCCCAAAGAAGCTGTTATAAACCAAATATTTATCATGTTTTTCTCCTTATCTTCAGCACAAGAAATATTGCAATAATTATAAGTACAGCGACTAAAATTGCCTCGTAAATGTTAGTGAGGAAGTTGGAATTTTTCAATTTTTTTGCTTCGTTTGGCAAAACTTGCGTGTAACAGTTTTTGCATGAAAGGTTGTTAGGTAAAACAGGGCAACTATTCCCTGAATTTTTTAATGCACTAGTGAGCTGTGAGCTATAACCTATAGACAGCTTGCTATTAACTTGTTGTGATATGTTCCCATATGCAAAGCCCAAAAAAGTTTCATTGCCTATGAAGATAAGAGGTACTCCCGCGCTAGAATTATAATAATTAGAAAGGTAACGAAAAAGAGCAGTTACATTAGGATTTTCTACATTATATTCATTAATAGTCAGATTGTAATTTTGGCTAATGTTATAGAAGAAGCTTAAAGCTTGCTCGCAATGTGGGCATGATGGAAGATAAAAAATGTCAATGCATGTAGCATATACTAGTGAAGAGACAACTAAAAATGCAAATATTAATGTAAAAAGTTTCATGTTAAATTAGTTTATTCATACACAAATAAAAATCTTACTTTATATTTAGCTTTTCAGAATATATTATTAAAATATAAAGATCTCAAATACATTGCTTGTTTCCGAGATGATCTGATGAGGAAGAGAATTCTACTCGCTATTGCCATATCTTCCATAGCCATAATCCTTTTTGCTGCAGTTTCTGTATATGACGCATCACCACTCATTCAAAACAGATTTAATTTCATAATTGGTGTATGCACCCACGGAAATAAAAGCTCCGAGATGTTTGCGATAAAAAGTGGAATAAAATATTTTAGGACAGACATTACAAATACAAATCAGCAGATCTCTCTTTTAGATGAAGAGCATGCACTAGGAGCAAACTATCTTGGCATACTTGATTATTCAACGCTTCCGAATGGCTTAAATAACAAGAATTGGAGCCTGAATGAATGGAACGAAAGTATAGAAAAAGCAGTGACAGAATATCCTTGGATAAATACATGGGAAATTTGGAATGAGCCGTATGTCAATATGTTTCAAACAGGATATATGAATGGGAGCGCGTACAATTATTATATTATGATAAAAAGTGCATCGAAAATAATAAAGGAGCACAATCCTAATGCAACAATAGTATGCTTTGGCGGAGCACCAATAGGGAATGAAAACGTTTTTTTGTGGTATGATGAAGTTTGGAACTATGGTTCAGGCAAATACTGCAATGCAGTATCTCTTCATATCTATCAAAACCTTCCATTTTCTTATGGTGGGCTTTCATCGTGGGCGAGCTGGATAGATGCTTATGAAAATATGACAAAAAAGCCTATCTGGATAACAGAATTTGGAATGCCTTCCGCCTCGGCAATAATACCAGGGCTGACGCAAAAAGGGCAAAATTATTTTTTGCTAGAAAGTACATTCTTTTTTAATAAGTTTACTTACATCAAACGTGTCTATTGGTATGATCTTTGGGGGTTATCAGATGGTAATGCAGAAAACAATTTTGGCTTGCTTAATTTAACAAATCCTGAAGGTAGGCCTAGTATTGCATGGTACAATTTCACAAAAATATATAATTCCAGCAATGCATAAATGTTAATCAAAAGCAAACAAGTACAAAGGGAAATTACAGAAGAGATATCTTCCTACCCATAAATGGCGTTGGCTTCCTAGGTGAATTACAGGATGCTTAGCAGAAAGCCCACGATTTCAATCGTGGGATGATCCTAAATGACAACATGCTGTATGCATTGCTGCCTTCCCAGACGGCACAGGCAGTGTTGCAGAAAGTTGAGGGTGCG
>JBMFSM010000018.1:0-12248 GCA_049967555.1 Candidatus Micrarchaeia archaeon | reverse complement strand
TAAGTATTATGAAACTTTTTGGAGTTATCTTTGCACTGTCGGTATTAGCAATTTTAGGCATGGCGAATGCAGCAATTTCTTATACCTCTAACACAATTACAACACCGATAGATTATCCGCAGAATGCAATATACACAATAAGCAGCATATCTGGAGGCGTTCTTCCATATATTTTTAATGCGTACTACACAACCGCAAACGTGCCAGGAACGAATTTGTTCATCGGCAGTAATGCATTCTCTCCAGGCACAACAAATGCGATTATCATTACAATAAACTCCATTTCAGCGAACTCTTTAGAAGTTACAGCATACAACGGGGTCCAAAGTACATCTAGTGAACTTTTTAGTAATACAATTTCAACAGGCACAAGCAATACTATTTATGGTGCTTGGGCATTCAACGCCTTCTTTGCCAATTCGACAAGTGCGAATACAATATCTTCAGTCAACACTTTGATAATCAACCCTGCGCTCAACGTTTCCATTTCACCAGAATATAATTTTGGTAATCTTGATGTAGGTCAAACATTGTCTTTTAAAACAACTATTAATGGAGGTACACCCCAATTTACATTAACTTATTCGCAAGATTGTACTTATTTTAATTGTGGTTCATTATCTGCAAATTCAGATATCCTCTCCACCGACGGAACAAACACTATTGTATTTACTGCAGGCCCATCATCAGACGTTGAAGATATGATATCTGTTTCTGTAGCAGACAGTTCTAACTCGCCAGTTACAAAAAGTGCAAGCTCACAATTGGAGATTAATGCTGTGCCAACAGCAACATCGCTTACTCCAAGCAACACTGTGCTTGACATGGGGCAGTATGAAACTTATAATGTATTAATATATGGAGGTACAATACCAATAACAGCTAACCTTATCTATGTAAATGGCCCTAGTGGTGCAACTGTTGATGGTAAAACCCCCGGAAATGTTATCGGAAGCGAGCTCATTAATTCCTTGGGTACATACGATACTGAATTAGCAACCTTCCCAAGCTTCAACAGCTTCTCTACAAATGGTGCATACACGTTTAATGTAGTTGCAACAGACAGTAGCGTAGCAGGACCTGTAACTTTCAACTCTATATCAAAAACAATAACAGTAGATCCTGCACTTAGTGTTTCAATTTCACCAACAAGCAGCGCATTGGATGTAGGTCAAACAATATCACTAACTACAACAGTATCTGGAGGTACTCCAAATTTTAGCATTGCATATTCAGGCAATGGGTTATGTGGAACGCTTAGTGTAGTTTCAAATACATTAACCTCTTCTGGTAGTTCAAACACAATAATATTCACTTCAAATAGTGAGATAACAAGTACTTGCACTGCAAACATTATGGCCTCTGTTACAGACAGTGCATCAACCAACAGTATTATGTCTGCAAATTCCTTATTGACAGTCAACCCTGCGCTTGGAACTCCAACAATAACTCCTACAGCAACAAATACTTTGGATGAAGGCCAGCCGATAACGATATCTGCCTCTGTAAATGGTGGTACCTCTCCATATACATATAATTATATAATATCCCAATATGGTACGCCTTCAAATGTAATTGCAGAATTCACTGAAAGCAGCATTCAATCAACAAATTCAATTATTTGGACTACAAATGCAATAGGCACATTTGTGGCAAATATTATAGTTACGGATTCGGCAACCACACATGAAACTACAAATTCAAGTTACTCTGCAAATATCGTGGTGAACCCTGCGCTCAGCGTTTCAATTTCTCCAACAAGCAGTGCATTGGATATAGGTCAAACATTGCCTCTTGCAACATCGGTTACTGGTGGCACTCCTTCATTTGCTATTTCATATTCACTTTCAAACAGCATATGTGGTTCATTGAGTACTCAATCTAATACACTCTCTGCAGACGGAACGAACACAATAATATTTACACCAAATAGCGCAATCACCGGCGCATGCACAACGTTCTTTACTGCAAATGTAGAAGACAGTGCATCAACCAACAGTATTATGTCTGCAAATTCCTTATTGACAGTCAACCCTGCAGCAAGCATTCTTGTTACCACATATAATGGTTATATATACACCAATAGTATAATGTATGGCTACTATATAATTTCAAATGCAATTATAAGTAACGGAACAGGAATATACTCTTATCCTACATGGAAACTTAATGGAAATACTATAATTTCAATGCCTGTAAGTGGCAATGCAATAACATCAAATATTATAACTCTAGCAAGCAATGGTAAATATCTACCAATTGGCTCATATATATTAAGCGTAAATGCATTCGATATAGGCAGTTCTACTCCATATGCAATATTAAGTTCAAACACATTCACAATATACAGAAACAACACACTAACTGCTAGCTCTTCAGGTAATCCTGGCACTTCTTATTATGGTTATTCCGTATCAATAACATTTACAGGAACACCTACAATAAGGCACCAGGCAAAATGGTCTTTATATGTAAACGGTGCACTTTATGGCACTACAAATTCATCTATAACATATTATGAGCAGTTTGCATCTCCAAATACATATAACTTTGTATTCAACTTGACAAATGATGCAAACTATACACCATATACATATACAGCCTCTCTTGTAATAATTTTGCCACCAACTGCTTCACCTTCCACCCCATCTACAACAGTTGCAACTAACTCAACAAATAAATCTTCAACAACGCCAACCACAAGCGTAAATACAACAATACCACAGTCACAGACATCAAACAACATTTCCTCTACAATATCCGTTTCATCACCTATTACGCTAAATCTGCCAAATGCAATGGCTACAGTACAAATATACTCAAATACTATCTTGCCAGTTTCAATCCAAGCTCGCATTGCAAATGCAACAAATACAATTGGCATCCCGAAGCCCCCTCTAAACTATACTTTGTTAAGAGCTGTTAACATAAGTGTAAATACAAAATCAAGCATATCTTTATTTTTTGAGGAGAATTATCCTTGCTCTATAAATAGTAGCTTAATAAAGCCATTTATAATAAAGAATAATGCATGGGATCCAATTTCAAATTATACTATAAATTCTACAATATGTGCAGTAAGTTTCTACATTCCAAATGATCCAATAGTAGGTATATTTGAAAAAACAAACTTAACGACAATTACAAACTCTTTACCAGCTGTTACAACTTCATCAACTACTGCACCAACAACTTCAAAAATAATCAACCAGAATGGAAAAATAATAAAAATAGCAGCAATTATAATAGTAGTAATATTCTTGTTAATTGTTGCTTACAAGATGAAACACAAAAAATATCATGGCTACTACCAGTAATTTTTTCTTATAATTTTTTATTTTTTCTTATAAATTCTACAATTTTTGTGCTACTAAAGAGAAATTCTCCCCTCTAAAATTGAGTCTAATTATTTTAAAACTTTTTAGCAATCTTATAATTTCTTCCTTGTTCTTGAATCTATAATACATGTGCCCATTATATGGGCCGCCTATGCTTAGCAATGTGCCTGGCTCAATTTGCTTAAATTTTTCCGCATGAAATGGGTTTATGTTTGCCTTGTATGTTGGGCCTTCCCAGAAAAGATATCCTCCTTTCCTTAGTACTTTTTTTAATTCTTTGATACTTTTTCTTATTTCATTCATTAAATTAGTACATAACCCTGCTTGCAAACACAGCATCGAAGAAGCCTCTTTTGTATGGCCACGGTTTCAACATATCCCACAGCCTTAACTTTGCATGTATTTTATATTTCTTAAGAATTTTTCTGTTGATCTGCAAAGCTTTGCTTGAAATATCAAATCTATAAACCTTAAATCCTGCCTTTGCCAAAAGATAAGTATGCCTTCCTGCGCCACACCCTAAATCCAGAACTTTTATTATTTTGTGCCTCTTGAAGAGCTTCTCTACAATAAAATATCTTTTTGAGCTTTTTTAGCGTAGCATGATACTAGCCTGATTTAAAATATCCATCATGCACTTTCATAATATATTTTTTTAATTAAACCTTTTTATATTCTATCTTATAAAAATATTATATGCGTACAAGTGAATTCAAAGAGGTTAGGGTTGAAAAAGTCTATTCATTGCTTGGAAGTAGCAAAAATGGGCTCAGCAATGAAGAAGCTTCTGTGAGGCTTGCCAAATATGGCTACAATGAAATAAAAGAGAAGAAGAAAAATCCTGTACTCCTCTTTTTGGGAAAACTCTTTGGACCCATACCTCTAATACTCTGGGCTATAATGTTTCTTTCTTATATTCTTCACCACATAATAGATTTTTACGTTGTATTCTCTCTTCTTATTTTCAATGCAATTGTAAGTTTTGCAGAGGAATATAAAGCTGACCACTCGCTCGAGCTCCTTAAGCAGAGGCTTAGCATAAATGCAAGGGTGCTGCGCTCTGGCACATGGAGCCTGATTCCATCGCGCGAGCTTGTTACAGGGGATATATTAAGAATAAGGCTTGGAGACATAGTGCCTGCGGATGTAAAAATTATAGAAACTGAGGACCTGGAGTGTGATGAATCTGAGCTCACAGGTGAAAGCCTACCTGTTGCTAAGAAAAACGGCGATATAGTCTATGCTGGCTCTCTTGTAAAGCGCGGCGAAGCAAGTTGCATAGTTGTCAACACTGGGGAAAATACTTATTTTGGCAAAACCGCAGAGCTTGTAAAGACAGCAAAGCCAAAATCGCATCTCGAGCTGCTCATACTTAATATAGTAAAATACCTAATGGCAATAGATATAATTATAGTAATAACAATGTTCCTCTACGGCTTGCTGGCAATAAATCTTAGTGTTTCTATAATTCTCCCATTCCTTCTTATTGTGTTTGTTGCTTCTGTGCCAGTGGCCCTGCCAGCGACATTTACAGTTGCAATGGCGTTTGGCACTGAAAAGCTCGCTAAGAAATCTATACTTGTCACAAAATTAGAGTCTATGGAAGAGACCTCTACAATGAATATTCTATGCATGGATAAGACCGGCACGCTCACTGAGAATAAAATAGAAGTGAAGGAGATTGTGCCAGCCAATGAATATAATATAATAAAGTATGCCGCCGAATGCTCAAGGATAGAGGACAATGACCCTATAGATATCGCTGTACTTGCTTATGCTAAGAATAAAGGCATAAAGCGTGGCAGCATACTCTCTTTTCGTTCATTTGATCCTGAGACAAAGATGAGCAGTGCTAAGGTCAAAGACAAAAAAGTATATGAAGTATCGAAAGGTGCTCCGCAGATAATAGTGAATTTGTGTAAACTAACCAAGCCTGAATTGAGCAAGATAGACAAAATAGTGGATGAACTTTCATCGCGCGGCTATAGAAGCATTGCTGTTGCAAGAAAGGACAAAGAATGGAATTTCATCGGCATAATAGGTCTTTATGATCCGCCAAGAAAAGATTCAAAAGAGCTTGTAGATGAGCTGAAGAATCTTGGAGTAAAGCTGATAATGCTCACTGGAGATAACATAGCTGTGGCAAAGACTATAGCAAGCGAGATAGATATAGGGGACAATATAATAGATTTTCTAGAAGTAAGTAAGAGCAAGAATTTTGAGAATCTTGCAAAAAATGCTGATGGCTTTGCGGGAATATATCCTGAAGATAAGTTCATGATTGTGAAATCTTTGCAAGGCGAGAGCAAAATAATAGGTATGACTGGGGATGGCGTAAATGATGCGCCTGCGCTAAAGGAAGCTGATGTCGGTATAGCTGTTGCAAACGCCACGGATGTGGCAAAGAGCGCAGCAGATCTAGTTTTGACAGAAAAAGGTCTTCGTGTCATTGTAGATGCTGTAAAAGAGAGTAGGAAAATTTTTGAAAGAATGATTACATATACAATAGTCAAGATAGTAAAAATAATACAAATACTTACTTTTGTTGCGCTTATCTTCTTCTTGCTTCGTTTCATACCTATAACGTCGACACAACTCCTTCTTCTCATCTTTACAAACGATATAACAAATATGGGTATAGCGACCGATAATGCAAATTATTCATATAAGCCAAATGTGTGGAAGGTAAGTGCAATAATATATTCATCACTTGCAATAGGAATAATTCTTCTCTTCGAGGCACTTTTTTTCCTGCCTATTTCTTTTAGCATCTTCCGCTTTGACATTGCAGAATTCCAGACAATTATTTTCCTTATGCTTTCTTTGTCGGATAAATTTACAATATATAACATAAGAGAAAAGAGATTTTTCTGGAAGTCTAGACCAAGCACGTCTCTTTTGGCAACATCCGTTGCTGGGGTTATAGCCACAATCTTAATAGCTTACTTCGGAATATTTATGCAGAGTATAGGTATTTTGCCTATTTTGGTCGCTTTGCTTCTAGGTTTTGCATTTATGTTTGCAGTAGATTTAGTAAAAATATATGTTTTCAAAAAGCTTGGTATTCACTAGGCAAAAATTAACAGTGTGATGGAAATCTCATTCATTGCAGCATTTCAGCCTGTATTATTTTGGTTCGGATGTGGTTATTATGATACTAAAGTTTGTGTCAAAACTGTATGACAATGTCCATAAAAAGGAAATACAGTCTCTTGAAGAAACACTTAGCAAAATAAAAACTAAGTTTGGGGCGGGAAATGCGCTTGGTTATTTTTCTATTCTTGGGTTGGCTCCAACAACCGACAAGAAAAAGATAAAAGATGCGTATAGAACAATCGTTAAAAAATATCATCCAGATATAACAGGAAATGAATCTGACATGATAAGAAAAGTGAACGAGGCTTATGCTTCATTAACAAAAAATAGCTTTGATGAAAAAGAAAGCAAAATAAAAATATATAATGAGTTGGTGGATAGCTACAATAAGCTTTTAGACAAAGACTATAAAAAACTCAAAATCCAGCTTAGCGTACCCGTTGAAGAGTGGGTGTATGAACAGGCTGTGGCTGAGTATAAAAACTGGAAGAAAAGGCTAAAGCGGGCGTTTGACGATAATTTTGGGCAGCTCTTAAGAATACGGAAGAGGGCTTGTGGCATGTATAGAAAGGAGAAAAACGAAAGCTACAAAGAAAGACTTATGTCTATATGTTCAGAGGCAAAAGCCTTGGAGGAGATCGCAAAAGATACTTACTCAATTCTCCACAAGCAACTTGAAAAAAGCAAATAGATCTTGCTCTGTCTATATATTTACGATTTTAGATTTTATCTGGAGTTTTTCCGCTATTCTCTTTACAAGCTCATTATCTGAACTCACTATGAGCGCAGCTTCATAGATATAATTGATTATCAATAAATTAAAAATCTTTTCCTTGTCATTAAACATGATCACCATCTATTGCTTTCTCTCATTTGATGCCAAAATGGCACACAACAGAGAATAATACAGTATAGCGAAAATCAGTGATCAAACATGTGGATAAAACATTCTTCTTAGCGAAGCTCTATTTTTGGAAAGCTTTAAATATTTTAATTTTAAAATAGTTTAAAATTAAACCAAAATGATAAAATGGAGGTAGAGCTTTTGGAAAAAATAAAGAGTATAGCACTCGAGCTCAAACTGCTAAAGTGCATAGGCAACGGCTCTGCTTATCCATACAGTATGCTCAAGGAGTTCGAAAAAATGAGGATGGGGAGGTTCAAGCTTTCAAAATCCGACATATATAACACAATCGGTTCGCTAGAACGCAAAAAATACATAAGGATTTCAAAGAGGGTTGGAGCCAAGAAGTATTATAGATTGACTGCGAGAGGGCGCAAGGCACTCAGTGACACTAAAAGAATTCTTTTAAATGCGATGAAAGAGATTTCAAAAACGCTTTGATGTTATGGAATATTCAATAATGCTTGAAAATTTGGTAAAAAAGTTCGGAGACTTCATAGCTGTAAACAACATAAGCCTCAAAATAGGGAAAGGCGAGTTTTTTGGCTTTCTAGGTCCGAACGGCGCAGGAAAGACAACAGCAATAAATATTATCATGGGTCTTCTAGATTCAACATCCGGAACGGTGATAGTTGAAGGTATGAATAATTCTAAAGAAATAGAGAAAATAAGGCAAATAATAGGACTCGTTACACAAGAGACTGTTGTAGAGTCGGAGCTTACTGTGATCGATAATCTTCGCCTTTTCGGCAGACTTTACCATGTTCCAGAAGACGAGATTGAGAAGCGTGGTATGGATCTTCTTAATATGGTTGGGCTTGGGAATTTTTCAAAAGCTTATGCTGGTGTTCTCTCTGGGGGTATGCAGAGAAGGCTCGCAGTAGCCAAAGCCCTCATACACAATCCTAAAATCCTTATTCTTGATGAGCCCACAACAGGGCTAGATGTGCAAAACAGGACAAATTTCTGGAACCTCTTAGAAAAAATTAACAGAGAAAAGGGCTTAACTATCCTTCTTACAACACAATACCTTGAAGAGGCTGATAAGCTCTGCCAAAGAGTGGCGATAATAGATCACGGCAAGATTGTTGCTCTTGGCACTCCATCAGAATTGAAGAGAAGCATAAGCAAGGGCTCCATACTTGAGGTCTCTACCGAGAGGGAAGTCCTTGCTCGCGCAGCAGATATTGCTAGAAAGTTTTTTAAGCAGGAGCCAAAAGTGCAAGGCGATAGATTCAGCATAGCTATAGAGGGAGACGGCGTTGGAGCGATGAATAAGTATATAAAAGAGCTCGAGGCTAAGAAAGTCAATATAATAAATGTGAGCATTCACCAACCCACGCTTGATGACGTTTTTCTTAAGCTGACTGGCTCTTCACTTAGAGATGCTGTTTCCTCAGAGGCGCCATCTAGGATGACTTTGATGAGGCGTAGATAATGGGACTTGTAAGAGACACATATGCTCTATATATAAGAGAGATGTTAATATTCAAGAAGAATATCAAAACTAGCATAGCTAGGTCTCTCATTTTCCCTCTTGTTCTTATACTTTTGCTTGGCAATATGGGTACAAATGTGCTAAACCTGCCTATAGCAATAGTGAACTATAACAACGGTGCTATAGCAAACAGCTTTATAAACAAGCTTGAAGCTGGGCGTGTTGTAAGTGTTGTAAGTATTACTAACCAGCAGAATGCAATATCTATGCTTCAAAACGGGGCTGTTACAATTGTTTTAGTAATCCCACCAAATTTCGGAGCTCAAGGAGCAAATGTGTATATGTATGTCGATTCTTCTTCGCCCCTTGCATCTTCAGAAGCCCTTTCTTATATAACACAGCAGGTTAATGGCTTTGGTGCAAGCATTGTAAAATATAATGAAAAGCTCAGCACTCTTTCTTTGACAACGAACTATACTTATGGTGCTTCAGCGAACTACAAAACTTTCCTGGTGGCTGGAATTGTAATAATGGTTGCGGCGTTTGGTGCTATGTGGAGCGGTGGTATGACCTTGCTTATGGATAGACAGCTTGGCAATTTGAAGGCTTTTCTTGCTGCACCAATAAACAAGAGTTCAATATTGCTTAGTAAGCTCCTTTATGGACTTACTCAATCCCTATTGTCAGGCACACTTGCGCTTGTTATAGGGTTGCTTGATGGCGTGACGATATCAAGCGGATTTATAGGTATTCTAGGTATCATATTCTTTATGTTCCTAAGTGGCCTGGGATTTGGCGCTTTGACAATAATTCTTGCTGCAAGAATAAACAAGATGGAAGTATATTCTCTAATAGGCATGGCGATAACACTTCCTCTTTGGTTCCTGTCAGGAGCATTTTTGCCTACAAGCACTCTTCCAAATTACATGCAGCCTTTCAGCGTTTACAATCCAATGACCTATGCTGTAAATGCAGTGAGGGATATCATGCTCAAGGGTTATATTTCCATGCAGGCGTTTGCCTTTGACTCCTTGGTGATGGCCTCATTCGCAATATTGGCATTCACGATAGGGGTAATCATGTTTAAGAATAAAATAAATTAGGTGAAAAAGTGAAAACATTATATACAATGATCGCTCTTGCATTTTTAGCAATTGCAAGTGCGCAGACAACAGGGACGGGTGTGGGTGCGCTTTCAATAAGCAACCTTGTAATAACACCAAATCCGGTGCTAGCAGGATCTAATGTACAGATCTCTTTTCAACTCTACAATTCATATCAATATCCTCTTCAAAACGTGAATTTTTATATTGAAGGCTCATATCCTTTGCTAAATTACTCCCCCCAAAGTTTGGGCCAGATCAGTAGTATAGGCGAAGGTCTTTACGGTGGGGTGGGTTATTATATAAGCGACAATATAACAATTCCAGACAATGTGCCATCGGGTGTTTATACATTAGAGCTATACGCTACGTACCAGACAACCCAATTGACAAATACAGGAACAGCTTCTTATACTCAGCCTGTAACTGCTTATTCTATCATACCTATAACAATGCATGTGATTAGCAAGCCTAATATAGTGTTGAGCAGCAGCGTAAATCAAGAAATAACGCCAGGTGAGCCTTTTTCTATCATGCTCGATGTAATGAACAATGGCTATGATGTTGCTAAGAATATAACTATAAATCTCTTACCGACCTCTGAGTTCAAGCCCAGTGGCACTGCAAGCATTTCAATAGGAGCTTTGCCTATGGGTTCTTCTATGCAAGTGCCGGTGGGGCTTTTCGCATCACAAGGCATAGAGAACGCAACTTATAGCATTCCTGTGTGCATTACTTATTACTCAGAGCTGGGAAATAAATATGCGAGCAATTCAAGCATCTATATAACCCCAACCATAGGCTCGCCAAATCTCACTATCTCTCTTATCAGTTCAATGCCACCAATGCTCTACTCTGGATACAATCAAACTCTTCAATTTGTAGTTGTTAATTCAGGCGTTGGGCTTGCAAGGAACATAACAGTCGCATTCTCTCCTGGAGAAAACATAAACTTGCTAGGATCGATACACAAATTCTACATAGCAGCGCTTCCAGCTGGAGGCAGTATGAATGAAGCGGTATACGTATCATCAAATTTCACCAACAGTACATATGCTAATCTTGTTGTTAACCTTACCTATTCATCGCCAAACTACAATAATATATACACAAAGAGCTATAATGAGAGCCTTTATATAGAGCCTTCTGCGCAGTTTCAGGTTATTGCTACAAAGAGCAATGCATACCCTGGTGCGACAGACATACCTATAACTTATACTATAAAGAACACGGGAAACGAAGTGGCAGAGCAGATGCAGGTCAGCTTCCAGAGCATATATCCCATAACTCCAATAAACAGCGTGGCATATCTGCCAAAACTCCTTCCTGGCGAAGAGGCAAATATCACCTTTATGGTAAACATTGATAGAAGCGGAGTGCCGGGAAGCTATCCAATAACTCTCTTTGAGACATGGAAGCAGCCGAACGGAGCCCCAAACCAGCAGTATAGCGGATCCAACAACTATTATGCAAAAATTTTAGGGGGTACTGATAATAATGCAGTGCTTTGGGAATTAGTGACAATGGTGGTGGTAGTTGCAATAGCGGCTGTTTTTGCAGTAAGAATGCCAAAGAAGAAGCAGAGGGCATAAATGTACAAGCAGGCTTCATTCTACGGGCTCGCAGCAAAAAAGATCTATAGGTCTAGTGACAGGACTCCGGGCGAAGCGCTTAAGAAATTTCTCTCTTGCGAGCTTGAATAGGTAAAAGGACCGATAGAATAAACCTTTACAGTCATAGTATTATCAATAATTTATCTTCTATACCTATCTGATGCAATTGAACATTTGGGCAGTGTCTCAAAATCAGTGAAAAGATAAGAATTTTAATATATAAGTTTATATTAAATACATGGTCGATTATAAACCAAGCCTCGGTGAATTGTTCAGAAAGCTTAAAGACGCGCTAGTTTCACTTACTAATAATATTGACAGTTATTTTGCTGAGACAAAAGGAATAATAACGAAAGATGATGTAAATAAACTAAGGACCCACATCCAGAAGAAATTAGATAATAATGAAGAAATAGAAGACAGCAAGAAATTGAAGGAACTCTTAGATCTATTTGTAAGTGACCAGTCTGTAATTGAGCTTATTCGTTCAGATGCGGATTCATGGATTCTTATGCTTGATTCAATAATAGATAATCTTTCAAAGAGGAAGGAACCTTTGTCTGATGAAGAAAGAAATGAGCTTGAAGAACTTATAGGAATTGCCAACAGTATCAAAACTATTTTAAGAAAAAGCAATGAAAACAAGGACAAAGTTGATGATACTAATTCCTAACAATGCAATTGTCAAGTCTACCTGACATCCTCCCACGAATAAATTCGTGGGGTTCCTCATGGTTTCAAGGTTCGTTTCAATCA
>JBMFSM010000017.1:0-12358 GCA_049967555.1 Candidatus Micrarchaeia archaeon | reverse complement strand
AACCGGAAACATTATTGACTGCGGTGTCCTGCTGCAGTCAAATCAACATAGTAGGGTGTCACTGGGGTAAAATAAATGTTCATAAGGAATCCTATACAAGGGTTATCTTTATTTATAGATAGTTTACTAAACCTTAAGATTTCTGAATTTATATAGTATCGTAAACTACCCACGACTAAAGCCGTGGGCTTTCCATAGGTTGATTCGCATGTTGAATGCTATGATAATTTGTTGTGTTTTTCAAATCAAAAAATTAAGCTGCATCTCCTTTTACTTTTTCTATTTTTTCTGCTTTTATTTTATATATTCCTGAAAGTTTTGATGCTGCACGCTTCAATGCTGTGTATACTTCCTTTCTTTTTCCAGAGCTTGCTTTTACTTCGAATATTGGTTGTCCTTCGAAAACTCTTGCAGCTACTGCCGTTGGCTTGCCAAATGCTAAGGTCATACCTTGTGAAATTCTATCAGCTCCAGCCCCCGTAGCCATGCGCTTTTCTCTGAGTACATTGTGGGGATAAGTTATAACCCTCATAAAATAGTTGTTTGGCAATGCTTTCTCTAAATATCTATTTGCAGCTTGCCTTGCAGCTTCCAGTGCATTTGACCTAAGCTGCACATCTTGTTCAGAGCTCAACAGCATTTTCATATCATATTCTGGCTTATCAATGCCCATCCTAAACGTAAGTAAACTTGTATGTGGAAGGGCCTTTATATAATTCTTTCTTGGTTTTTTTATCGAGTATCTAGCCCAAGCTTGGCTATTAAGTGTTCTAGTAGCTCTTGCAGGTCTTATTCTCATTATAACACCAATATATTAAAGCTCCAAAAAGCAAAAATCTGAAGGAGCATTTGCATATAGTTATGGTTGGAAGGTATATATATTTTTCTATTAACCTTTCGATAGGATCATGAAATCTATCTATAACTAAAGCGTCTGTAGAAGTTTCCTAAGCTTTTTTTTAAATCTTGCGTAATCCAAAGAGCGCCCTATAACTGTTTTTATCTAAACTGGAAGGTAACAGTGCCAAGCTTATATATATAGATTCCATATCACCATCATTTTCTTTTAAAAGCTCTACTATTTCTCTGCCTTTTATTTCTCCTTTCTCTAACATATCTAACGGATCTTTTTTACTATACCATTCTTGCGCACCAAGTTTGGGATTAAAGCCATCAAAGAAATCTTTCCATTTGGTGTTGCCCTTCGGATCTATCACCAATTTATAAAAAGTTACAAACTTGAAGCATATACTAAGCGCCTCTGTATCGCCATCTGCAAGCATCTTAAGCTGCGCCTTCTTTTTTTCTACCTTGTCTTTTGGGAAGATCTGTTCTGCTAATGTTATTTTTATCATTCCATCTATGTGCTTTTCTATTATCCTTCTATCTTGTACTGAATGAGTTTCTCTCAGTATTGAAACCACAAATGCTGCAGTCCCTTCCCCATTGTTTTCATCATAAGATGTAGGATCAAAATCATTTCCTGAAAGGTCTATCTTCATCGCCCTTCCATTAATGTAATCAAAATATATCTGAGCCTTCAGAAATTCCTTCGCACTCTCTTGAGTCATTGGCTTCGGATCATAATGAAAAATACCCAAGCCAACAGGTATTGCTGCATTATATAATGCTGCGAGCACTTCTGCTTTGTCCAAATTTTCAATTGAGATTAAATTGCTCTTTATTTCCTTCATTTCCATATAATCACATTGCAATTCTGCTTTTTTCTGATATTTATATATTTCTGTATCTTGATCAAAAGCATAAGTGTGTGTCATTCTATAAATATAAATTTTCTAATAAAAATCCTATGGTAATAAGTTGACATTTGGCAATTCTAATATTCTAAATAAACTATGGATATTGGTTGTATCCAAATATAGATGTCTATTAATGCCTTTGATATTAACTTCATATCTACAAGATTTTGTTTACAATATAAAGCAAGAGACAACTTTAGGCGCGTGGTTTTTAAAAGCCTATTTCTACATTCTCTAATAATTTATTTTATAGCACTTATATATAGAAAAGTATTTATATATTTACTTTGATAAAATAAACAGTAATAAAGTAAAAGTGATTAGATGGAGAAGAAAAGCAAACTATATAAAATAATACGAAACATGATTGCAAAGGTGCCTTTCTTTATAGCTTTTTTCATTGTTGGAGTGACAAAAGGTTCATCCTTTTCATTTGACATAATCATGACGCTAAGCTATATTCAACAGTTGCTCATGCACATAGGTCCTATGCTTAGCGCACTTCTATTTATAGTTGCTGGCATATTTTATTCAATCGGTCAAGTACTTCCTCCAGACAAAAGAGCAAATTTTCATACTGCCTCTATAAACATAATAATAGGGGCTATAGTAGTCGCTGTACTATCTGTAGCATCGAATAGTCTAGCACTTGCGTCTACACATCTTTTGGTAAATATATCCTCAAATTCACTAAGTTAGGTGTATACTATAAAAGACATGGTAACTACTGTGCTCACCAATAATAACAATATTAGTAAGGTTTTGATTTATGGTTAATTACATTATAATCTTTTTTGTCAAGGCTTGGTGAATTTATGATTGTCCCTTTTGGCCTTTACGGATTTAATATTGCGGTTTTGCTTATCAGTATAATGTTGATGATTGGTGGAATTATATTAGGTTTAGGTTATGCACTTGACGAAAAGAAGCTTAAGGACTTTGGAAAAAATGAAATCTATCAATCTATAATAAATGGCATACTCGTCGGTGGTCTTCTCGCCATGTTCATGAGCAATGGAATTATAAGCCTAGCGATAAAATCTCTTATTCCTGAAAATATAAGTTTTTCGTGCCCTACATACATGCACAGCAATCTTGCAATATGCTTTGCATATAATTATCTAGCTGGCACTACCTCATATACAATAGGTGGAATCCAGCATATATCAATGCTCGAAGAAATAACAATGATAATGTCTGGTCTTTTCTTACTATCTACTTTGTTGGGCTCAATAGCTTCATTAGAAATAAACCTGTTTGTCGTGACACTTAACTTCTCTTACATTGTAAAACCATTTTTAAACGAAATTCAATACATCTTAGGTCTTCTCACTGCAACAGCAGTAAGTTTGTCAGTACAGTCTTCTATTTTGATATTTATTTCACTTACTGCTATCACATTTATTCTACCTCTTGGAATTATCCTTAGAACTTTTTACCCTACAAGAAAGCTTGGTGGCTTTTTCATTGCTATTGCTATAGGTTTATATGTGATTTTTCCTCTTTCATACCTTTTTGATGCACTTTTAATAAATTCGTACAATTCAAACCCTATCACTAATATTACCGCTTTGTCTCATAGTGCTTCTTCGTTTGAGAACGAAATGTTCTCATCAATGGGTGCAACAAATAGCACCAGAATGGGTATAGTATCAAATATAGAAAGCAAAGCATCTGAACTTTTTTCATCCGTGGGGTCTTTAATCAATATCCTTTTTTCAACAATATCTTCACTAATAATGCAAGTGTTCATTTTGCCTATTTTTAGTCTTGTTATTACTGGGATTTCTATAAAAGAATTTGCAAGTCTGCTTGGTTCTGATGCGTTTTTTGGCAAGTTTAAGGTGCTTTGATGGAAAACTTTGGCGAAAAATCTTTTTCTTATATATTTTACATATATTCAATCATCTGCCTTTCATTGGCCATGTTGTTTGGCAATCCTAGTTTCATGTTATTTTCAGCTTTATTCATATTGCTCTCTATAGTCTATTACCACTCTGGCAAAATCATAAATAATCTAATTCTTAAAAATACCAGAACTCTTGTATTATCAAAAGGATATGAGCTTAGTGGCATTGGGGTCTCAGTAGTAAGGAGGAATGGTTTGGTATATGAAAGCATATCTGTGGCTTACCTGATATTATACGCGCCTATTGCTAATGCCAGTACCTCTTTACAATCTCTGCTAGAAAAAGTACGTGTGCCATTTGAGTTTTCAATAGAATTGGCAGAATTAAGCAAGAAAAAAATAATAGATGACTTGGAAACAAAAATGCATATGAAGGAGATAGAGCTTTCAAATATAAAAGAAGCTGACGCAAAGAATTTTAATAGAATAAAGCGTGAACTTAGCATTATAGAAAATGAAATAAAAACAATTAAAAATGGTAGCAAGCCTTTCAATGTAAGATTCAAAATAAAGTGTAGATATGAATCCCAGTCGATGGTTGAGGCCATCAATACCTCTAGTAAGAATCTTGAATATGTGTCTGGCCTTTTTTCAAGTATTTTAAACACCAGCTATGTTATTCTCAAAGGTGAGGATCTCCTTAATGCAATTTAAGTTGATACTATGGATTATTTTACTAAAATTGGTTCTTCCACTCTTTCAGACTTGTTTGCAATATTCTATTCAAGCGAAGAGCATATGTTCAGGAATCAGCAAAATGGTATGTTTTTGGGGCAGAGTGAAAAATATTCTATTCCTTTTTTATTTGATCAGGGGCCGCTTCTAAATCAACATATTTTTGTAAGTGGTGCAACTGGTTCTGGTAAAAGTTATTTCCTAAAATCTTTGGTAATAAAAAACACTCTGCTTTCTGATTCAAAAATAATAATAATAGATATAACCGGAGAATATGAGAATATCTCTAATTCGCTTTTTGCTTCTAATGAAAATCTACAAACTTTTATCTTAGGAGATAATGGCAGCAAAGTAATTTATTATAATCTATCTTCTCTTACATGCGAGGATAAAAAAATCAAAAAAGCTAGTGCCCTGCTATCTGAAATAGTGGAAATAATGAGGAGGCGTGGAATAAATAAAAATAGTAAAATCCTTCTAGTATTTGATGAAGCTTGGAAGCTCTTAGCCAAAAATGCTCTTCTTGAAACTTTAATAAGAGAAGGTAGAAAATATGGGTTTGGCATTGTTATCGCATCCCAGATGCTAGAAGATGTAGAAGCAAAAATATTATCAAACTTTGCCTCAATTTTTATATTCAGGACCCAAAACAAGGCAAGCATCGACTTGTTAGCAAAAAATTATCAACTTAGTGAAAGCGAACTTATAAAAATTCAAAATCTTAATCAAGGTGGCTGCTTGGTAATTCAAATATACAAAGATAAGAGTTCTTCATCTTTTTTTATTTCAAAAATTCCTGAGATCTCTATTCCAAGATCTTTTAAGATTTTATTGGGTAATAATATGATAGAAATAAGCGAATCTGATATTCGGAAGTTGCTTGGCAAAATGAACTACGATCCATCTAAGTTAATCCACCAGATAGCCAATGAAGAAGAAATAAGCATGGTGAAACTTATCTCATTACTTTTTAACATTGGTCTGAATGATAACGAAATACTTTATTTTCTCAGAGGTGTTGGGATAAATGATATTTACATTGCTGATGCATTTGCAGCAATAAAAACCATAGACTATAATGATTGACAATATGGTTTGGAATTTGTTTGGAATTCAATGTCATATATAAACAAGAAAGTCTGTTGCAAAAAAAGACAATATATAAATATATAAACATTTCTTACTATAATATATATTCATATATATAAGTAAAATTTAATTAATTTAAGTAAACAAATATAAATTAATAATTTGTCAAAATTGCCTAAAAACCGGTTCGATTTTATGGTTGCAAAAGAAGTTTATCATGCATATAAATTAGTAAGCATTATTAATAAATTTGACAAGTTTGCAATCAGAAGTAAAATAATTTTATCTGGGTCTCTTAAATCTAACTTACTGGCCGTCAAAGATCGGATGGCTTTATATCCTGGATTTGTACTCATTAGCGAAGGTGATGAGCTTGAGTATGTACTTGTTCGATCCGAATCTAGCGTGCTATATAAACTTTCTTTATCTTTAATAGGCATATCATTAACTTCCTTTTCTGAAGTATCACCAGAATTATTCGAAAAAGAACACTTACTCAGACTATTCAGCATAGCCCAGCTTCTGAGTGACCTTTATTCATTTGATATCAATTCAATATTTTCAAATCTAATACACTTACTTTCAAGTGGCATAAAATTTAGTTCTAAAAAACTTATCATAAAAGAAAATAGGGGGGTTGAACAGGTTTTAGCAAAAAGAATAATCCTCCTTCATAAAAAGAATGAGGAGCTTATATTGAAAAACAGGCAAGGTGATGAAACAGCAGCAAGGTTGCTTGCCAAAATTCTCACTCTGGAGGATTTTAAAGGTTCACGCGAAGAAGCTGCAAAAATTTTTAATGTAGATTTGAAAATTGTAGATTCAGCATTCTTGCTACTAAACAACATAAAACAAAAAGGTGATTATTTTGCTTAATATTTATTATTTTAATTTTCTAGCAGAATTATTTCCAATAATTATAGGTGTGGTTACTCTATTTGTTTTAAAGGCTCTAAATTTTAGGACAGTGAAAATAAGATTAAATGAAGTTACAGAATTTGGTAAAGAAAAATGTGATAAAAAGTATGATATCTTTACGTTGTTGGCGCGTGACAGACTAATAATCAACGGTATATTTATTAATAGCGATAGCGGTGTTGAGAAAAAAGCTCTTGAAAGGCTTCACTTAGTTCATTCCTGGAATATTGGTGTTTTAATGAAAAGCAAAAAAGCCAATCATAAATTAATAATTTTTGCGCATGGCAATGAGATTATAAACAACCTGTGTATTTTTTCTCCTATTTCTGGCCTTTTATTATCTTATATTTTAAGCAACAGTCTGGAGTTGATATATTATGAATGAATTTTATACATTATTATTTTTTGGCGATAAGCTAGTTGTAATCATTTTATCTATAATAATAAGTTACTCTATTTTAAGGCATCTTCTATATAGATCCCAAAGTAATGAAATAAGAGCAATATCCCTGCTTGTTATCCTGTTGTTGTTAGTTTTGGTGGTTTCATGGATCTAAAGTTTTTATATAAATCTAGAAATTCTTCAATTACATCGTTTATAGTTTCTTTTGGACTGAGTGTACCAATAATTTTGGTTTTATCGGTAATTTTTGATTCTAAATTATTCATATATTTTTCAATATTAACATTTCTCATAATTTTTTCATATATACATAGGTCAAAAACGATTTATCTAGACAAAACAGTAATCCTTCTATCTGTTTTTAATCTGTTAATAGCTATATTTTGGGTGATCTTATAATATCATGCGATATTCTTGAAGCAACAGAAAATTTTGATCAAAGGTTAATGGCAAAATATTTTTTGCACGAAGGTTTCTTTCTTGTATATAATCTATCTGAAAATTCTGTTTACTTATCATGTAAAAAATTAGAGAACATACCTGGCCTTAAACTGGAGGTGACAAACAAAAATGAGGGTGGCTCATTTACTTATATCGTTGCTTATCCAAACGAAGGGGTAGACAAAATGCTTGATACTGCATTCAAAATCGGGGGCAAGCTCATCTTTGCCTTTTTGCCAGATAGTGTTGAGCATGTTCTAAGTGTAAAGAAAAAAATAGAGCATAAACTAAGTAGCTACGAAGTGAGATTTACAAAAAATCTCTTTCATTCTGGTAGTGTT
This sequence comes from Candidatus Micrarchaeia archaeon, assembly GCA_049967555.1. Lineage (GTDB taxonomy): Archaea > Micrarchaeota > Micrarchaeia > Micrarchaeales > CABMGC01 > JAGDYD01. The sequence goes on along the minus strand of JBMFSM010000017.1, from coordinate 4,822 downwards.
CAAATGGATTTATTTTACAAATATGATGAGAGAAAAGCCCTTGAAAATAATTTAAATTCCATCAATGAAATAATAATGGATAATGCGCTTGCATATAAATTTTTTATACTAATAGAAAAATCCTCTTTTGAAAAGCTATACAAAATAATAGAATCTGGCAATTCAATTTTGGAAAAAGGAGATTTAAATTTTTTATCTCTCGAAGAAGCGTTTGTAAAACTTAGCAAGATAGATTGCTTGCCTTTTGGGATAAATAATATCTCTAAGGTGATTTATTTTCCGCGTATAATAAAGAGGATATCTGAAGTAGAAACACAGTTCCCATATGGTTTGGGTGAAATAAAGCTTGGCCACTTCTTAGAGAACGCTGCGGAATATAGCAATATAGAAGTTGGTGTAAAATCATGTTCTTTTAATCTTGGTACTATAATAACAGGAGTACCTGGCACAGGCAAGTCTTATGCGGCCATGGGTATTGCTGAGCAACTTTTGAAGAATAACATTCCATTGATAGTAATTTCACCCACACACGAATGGTCTTATTTTGCAGTTAAAAATAAAATTAAACTATTCAAGATATACTCAAGCAACAACTTTAAGATAAATTTCTTCAAGTCTGATTCTAATGTGCCAATAGAAAGATTTTATGAGAACTTGGCTATGCTTCTTGCGAGCACTTCTGGTGCTGGACCATATAAGAATTCACTGGAAAAAGTATTGCTTTCTGCATTTCACAAAGCCTATTCATCTAACGCGCCAGATCCACAATCCATATATAAGAACATAGAGGAAGTTGTAATAGAACAGCACGGAAAAAAGACAAATGTTGGTATTAAATATACAAAACACGGGGAAAACATAATGGCCTCTCTAGAAAATTTAAGGCTTCTTCTTTCAAGACCAGAATTTTCATACATGGATGGTATTGATTTTAATGAATTGTTGAATGGTGTTGTATTTGATCTTTCGAATGTGAGCAATAGCATGAAGCCTTTTTTTTACGCCTTGATATTGAACCAGGTTTATAATATAATTGATTCTTTTTCAGAGGATGGTGATGCAAAGTTGAGGTTGGAGATTGTGCTTGAGGAATCACATCTTGTGTTTGGCAATGACGAATTATCCGGTCCAATAATAGATCTAAAGGAAAGGATCCAAGATTTCAGGAAAAAAGGTGTTGGCATCATGCTTATAACACATAATACTGTTGATATAAATTCCAGTATTAGAAGGCTTTGTCAAACTAAATTTTACTTTAGACAGAGCCCAGACATAGTAAAAGTTGCTGCTAACGATTTAGGTCTTTCTGAAGATGATGCCTCGAAGCTGAAATTCCTCGGAAGAGGAATTTCTGCACTGAACTATATAAATGTCGATGGCAAAGAGAGAAATATAGAAGGTCCAATTTTTATAAAATTCAATAATTATGCATTGCCAAAAATCGAAGTTGAGGATGAAGTTTCGAATCTCTATAGATCAGTACAATTATTATTCGATAAGCAATTAGATGGCAAGAAAGTTGAACTTTACTTTTTAAGTGAGAAAATTGCAAGTTCTTATATAGAAAACGGTTCAGTGCGTTTTGACAAGCTTATAAAAGAAAAGGAATACAAAATCTTGGTATTGGGAGAACGCAAAAAAGACACGCTTTCATTAAAATTCAAAGTTGATAAAAACATAATCTCATTTGAAAAGACGATGTTGCCTAATTAATCCTCTAAGAACTGTGCTATTTTTTAACCATTTCTCAGTAGGTATCTCCAACTTTGTGCTTATATATGCAAATGCTTCATATATGCTTTCAAATTTTTTAGGTTCTTTTTCAAGGGCTTCTCTCACATGTTCCCTAACATTCCACACACCAACTGGTAGTATATACCCCGAATGAGTTTCTCTTAATATTATTGTAATTGCTTGCTTTTTTATCTTTTCAAAAAGTTCAGAAACGGCAAGCCTTGCCGCATAATAGCATCCGCCAATTTCTGCGTATGTTTTTCTTCCTTCAAAAAATTCATAAGATGAATAGATTGCAATTTCCTTACCTTCTTTATTCCATGTGGTATTTGGATACCAGGCCTCCACAAGCTCATAACTCCAACTGCCCGGTATCATCAATATTATCCACCTATTGTTTAGAGCCACATTTTCATAAATATAAATTTGTTCTAAAACATCGTATTCTTTTGCTTTTCCTATTTTCTTTTTTGATATGGTATCATCTACAGCAGTTATGCTCCATCTTGTGGGTACAAATTTTCTATTTCTTCCAATACCTAGGAGACCAGCTGAAAATGCTCTTTGTATTTTAGATACTGGTACTCTATTTTCATATAATTCCATCACAGCCTCTGTCGCCTTCATGCTGGTGTCTGAATACGCCTTTTCAACTTTTTTGTCTGAAACTATGTTGTCTGTTTCTACTTCTTTTATTGGTGCGCTTGGGCCGAATGGCTGTGAGTCTTCATCAAACACCATTCTCATTTCTGGTTTCTTTAAGAATTCCATACTTGTGTCTACATTTTTTCCAGCAAGCGCAAAATCCCTTACAATCTCTTCAACCTTTCCTTTTTCAACATTATGTATATTTGATTTATGCATTCCTCTTATAAGTAATGATCTATACTCTACTAATTTTGGTATATCTATATCTCTCCACATTTCAGGCATCGCTAGCACTTCAGTATTGCCGAAAATTGGTGGTATCATCGGAGAGATATATACATTTGGATATCCTTGCCTCCCAATAAAAATATCTGGAGGTGATGAACCCGAAAGCTCATTATTTTCAATAAGTTTGATTGACCTAATCTTATAATAACGGTTAAGAAACTTTGGGTCTTTCATGTTGGTATATACTACTGGGCTCCTTACTACTCCAAGTTTTTCAGACCACATACTAATTTATCTGTTTGTAGCTATTTATTCTTTATGCAAAGAACAACATTAAAATCTGTAAAAAGGGAAGGCATAACTGCAATTTTAATAAATAAAGGTAAGATTCTCACTCTGAAGCGGAGAAACTTTCCGTTTATAACCAATCCAGGGATTTGGTTCTTCGTTACTGGTGGCTTAAAAAAGAACGAGTCATATGTTAGTGCAGTATATAGAGAATTGGAAGAAGAAACTGGCATCAAGAGAACACACCTAAGGCTTATAGATTCTTTCGATGTACAACTCTTTGACAAAGCAAAAAGTTGGAGATGGCATAACAAATGTTTTATATTTTACACAAACTCTAGAAAAATAAGGCTAAATATAGAAAATTCAAAGTTTACGTGGATTAGTCTGAACGACATAATATCTGAGAAATCATTTTCTAATATATTTATAAATAAGATGAATATTATAAATAAGATACAAGGTGCACTAAGTGGAAATAAATAATAGGTTAGATAAAATTTTTTCAAATGCTGATGTTGATATAATACTAATAGTGAACGGAGAGTTCTCTGATCCGAATTTTCATTATCTTACTGGTTTTACAAGCGGTATTTTTAAAGGAAACATACTTCTTGCAACAAGAAAAGAAGTGAGTTTGTTAACTTCTGATCTTGAATATACAACAGCACTTTCCCAAAAAAAAGATAATTTGAATATACTTAATGTTCTTTCAAATAAAAATAAATTTGAAGAGGCTATGTCAAGCATAAAAAACAAAAAAGTCGGTATAAATGGGAATTTTATGACTTATTCTTTTTATCAATTTATAAAAAAATACAAACCAAAATCAATAAAGGACGTTTCAGGTGCATTTACAAAAGCTAGAATTATAAAAGATGCAGAGGAATTAAAATATATAAGGAATGCTGTTTCTATAACAAAATTCGCCATACTTGAAGCTCAAAAATCTTTAAAAGAAGGAATGACTGAACTTGAGATTGCAGCTAAGGTGGATTTTGCAATAAAATCATTAGGAGCAAGTGGGAATTCATTTGACACTATAGTGGCTTTTGGCGAAAATACAGCATATCCGCACCATACACCAGACTCAACAAAATTAAGCTATGGTGACCTTGTTATTATAGATGCAGGTGCAAAATTTAACAATTACTGCGCAGATATCACTAGAACAATAATGTTTGGAGGGCAGGATAAGAAGATTAAAGAGATGTTAGATTTGGTAAAATCTGCTCAGCTTTTAGCGATACATAAACTAAGGCCTGGTGCTGATTCTTATAAAATTTCCAAAGAAATAAGAAATTATATAGATACATATGCTGGTGGCAAATATAAAGGAAAGTTTATTCATGGGCTTGGTCATGGAATAGGTCTCGAGGTGCATGATTCATTAGTTTTTGCCAATAGCCCTTATAAAATTTTGAGGAAGGGAATGATTATGGCTATAGAACCTGGTGTTTATATAAAAGGTTTTGGGGGCGTCAGGATCGAAGATGACGTGCTAATAGATAACAACGGTGCTGTTGTTTTATAAGGGGAGCTCTGCTAGTTTGGTTAGGCTTCCAGGTTCGGGACCTGGCGACCCGTGTTCAAATCACGGGCTCCCCATCTTTTTCTGCGAAAGCAGCATAAGCAAAATGCGTCATAACAATGAATGCATAAAAAATAATTATCGCAGCAAAGCCAGCTTTAGTGAAAGGTATTTAATTATTTTTTTTTAAAAGTATCCTTGAGAGCATGGAAAAGGCAAGTAAAATATATTTGCAAGATTCAAAAAATCACAATTCTATTAATTATATTATTGTGCTAAAACGCGCAGCAAAAATTTCTTCAAAAGCCCAGTCTGCAATGGAATACCTCATGACCTATGGCTGGGCCATTCTTATAATTGCAGTCGTATTGGGCGCTTTGTTTCAGCTTGGCG
>JBMFSM010000016.1:0-12392 GCA_049967555.1 Candidatus Micrarchaeia archaeon | reverse complement strand
GTATTTAAAAATTCAACTTCCTATATTAACGAGTTTATATGGAAAAATGCTTGCTTTTGGCATTTGAAGATTCAAAAGATCTGAGCAAAGAGTTGGCGCAATTTGACAGGGTTGATGCTTACGGCCCTCTTGCAAAAGTAGATACAGCAAAGTTAAAAAACCTGCATATATTCAGGCAATTCTTCTGGATAGAGAACTACAAACTCTCTAAGGAGAAGTATAGTTTGTGTATCATACGGCATCCAGATATATGGGGTGAACCAATAAATTGGCTGAGAGCCATAGCGGCCATAGCGGAGAGTGTCAATGGCAAACTTGTCGGTGTGTTTTGGATGCCTAGCGAGATAGTGGCGTTTGATTTTTTCCTTACTTCAATAATTGGAAAGAACTTGGTATTGGAGACTATATATACATCGCATAGCAGAGCATGCAGAAGTAACAGCTTTGTAGTAGAGTATAGAATATTGAAAACCCAAAAGGGGATGTTGTCCTTTTATAGGAGTCATAAGATGGAGATAATGCGCAGATTTTACCAGACAGTGGGCACCTTCTACTGGGAGATGTCAATTGATAAGGCAAGGCAACTGCTCAAAAAGAAACACATGCTCGATGAGTTATAGTGTAGTTATATCCCTGCTTTGCAGAATATATACCTTGCCTCTTTTTATCGCAAATTCTATGTCTTGGGGATAGCCAAACAGCCTTTCTATCGATATGGCGGTACTGCATAGCTGTTTTAATTTTCTCGCAGTAATTAGGTTTTCTCCTGTGCGGCTTAATATCTTATTATTTGTTTTAGAAAAGTAATATGTGGTGGGTGTTCTCGCCCCAGAAACAAGGGCTTCTCCTAGTCCCCTAATTACCTCTACAATTACCTTATCTCTATCCCCTTTTATTGGATCTGCTGTGAATATGACGCCTGCTCTGTCTGCGTCAACCATCTTTTGTATTATTATTGCCATCTCGATCTTGCCTGTCTTCCCGGTTTTTGACGCATAAATTGCCATAACATTAGATATGGACTTGTAGATGGCTTTTATTGCAGTATATATATCATCTATGTCGACATTTAGTACGGTTTTGAACTGGCCTGCAAAACTAGATTCCCGGGAGTCTTCTACTGTAGCTGAACTGCGCACAGCTACTTTTCCAGTTTTTATAACTGTCTTATACCATTTTTTAATTTCACTGATGAGGCTTTTGCGGGCTGTTCGATTTTTAAACTGTTTTATGGCTTTGGTGGTAATGACTAAGAACGGGGGAACGTTGAATCTTGCATTGTATAGCGTTAAAAGCGAAAATGCTTTGCCTCCCACAATTTTCCTAGGGCCCACCCCTGTTTGAAGTATTATCGACTGCATTTGATTACCCAATAATCCTATCTAATACCATTGCAATGTTATCCCTTTGCACAGTGTCGCAACTATTGATATTACCTGTTTGTTTTAATGCACGCGCCCTACAACCGCCACCGCACAAATATAACAAGCCACACTTGGCGCAGTCGGAGTCTTGATTATCAAACTCATCTCTCGCAAACTTGGGTATCAGGCCCCTGGGATCTTCAAGAATGCCTGCTTTATTCAATTTGGCATCAAATATATTGGACTCAGGCATGTCCAACTCGGAGCAGCTGTTGACTAAGCCATCGCTCCTTATATATATCCTGTTGAAACCTATCCCACAGCTATTTGGATATACTTCCATATCAAAATGCCTATTGGTCGATATAGAATCCTCACAATTGACAAGCCACTGCAGCGTAGTTAATCTTTGGTCTGCAGTTAGAATGTAATCCAAATGTTTTTCAGCATTACCACCCACATGCAGATCTGTAAATGTTATTTCATCTACTCCAAGACGCTTGAAAAACTCTGTGAACTCCTTTGTGGTGCTATAATTTTTTGTTGTAACCACGCTTCTTATTTCTATTTTATGTGGTGTTTCAGCTTTTAACCTCTTTATTGTCTCTACGGTATGGTCAAATACGCCATTGCCCCTTATTATATCATTGGCATCTTTAAGGCCGTCTATGCTAAATATCAGCTTTAGCTTTTCTTTTCCTTTTAAACTGTTTAATATCCTCTCTGTAAGCACCCCATTGGTAAATATCTCTACGCTCCAGCCCCTTTCTTCCTTTTTATTTGTGTCTTGGATATATTCTAGTATTTTACCAATTCCAGGATAGAGAAACGGTTCGCCACCAAAAAGAATTATTTTAGATCCTTTTGGAATCGAGTGAATTATTTTGCACCATTCCTCTACTGTGAGTGCCCTTTGGCGCTTGAAATTCCTGTTAAAACATATTTTACAGTTAAGATTGCAGCTTAAAGACAGTTCCAACATAAAAATATAAAATCTTGGTTTTTTTGGTTTCTGTGTTTCAGCCCATATAATTCCTTCATTTTTTAATTGCCTAATTGAGTTTTTGACAGTTAGTATAGGTAAATCATCTGGAATTGTCTTCTTGATAATTGCTTCTATCGTATCTTTCCCTAGGTCTGATAAGCGCATGTATTTTAGTTGATCAAAGTTGAATAGATGACCTTTGTAATATACATAAGATTGCTTGAGCTTGAATTCCTTCAGTTCCTTTATGTTTCTTAGATACAAATCTATTAATGCCCTTTTTGGTTTTTGCTCGCCATACTTTTTGTCTAGGTCTGGGAATTTCCTAAATATCTTCTTCGCAGCTTTCATATATATATTTTGTGAAATGAACAGCTCCCTTTGGATATCGACAATAAATGTGTAAAGTTGGATAATTATATTTTTAATCTTGTGATGTTTTGATTTTGAGAGAACCGATTTTCTGTATTCCTTTGCTGCTTTGATCATATCATATGTTTCGCCTAGCGTAAGTCTTTCTTCTAGATAATCGGAGATCTTCATGCGAAGTTCTTTGGTTTTTTTACTGAACTTTTTATCCCGTTTTTGTAATTTAACAAATTCCTGCTTTGTATCAGGAATCTGAAATCCTGCAAGCATTTTATATACTAAATATATTGCTGTGCCTTTGTAATCAGATAGGTTAAGAAGGGTCTTTTCCACATCTAATTTGTTTCTTGCAATTAGCCTTTGGAGTATTTGTTCCATTGCACCGTAAGTGAATACCTCATTATACAAAAAGTATACTTGTGACTTGAAGAACAATTCTGAGAGAATAAGCTCAGCGTCGGCCAAGTTTACCCTGTTAATAGTTTTTGTAATATACACATCTTCGTCCCTTATTTCTTTTAAATACCTCCTTATCCTATCATCAAAAAATTGCTTTGCTTTTTTAAACTTTTCTTCTGTCAATACCCAATCAGAAAGCAAGGCCGTATTTGCCCTTAGATTTGAAGTTTCTACCTGGAATTCAACTGAATTTTTGTATAGGTAACTGAAGCCCTTCTGCATCATCCGGGCATTAATCAGATACTTTATGTCATTTTCTTGCTGGCTCAACAAGTACGACACCACTTTTTCTTATAATAATCTTATCTCCTGTTTTTATTTTGCTTGTTGCTCCTTTTACACCTATAATACACGGTATCTTGAATTCGCGTGCTACTATTGCAGCATGTGATAAAATACCCCCTAATTCAGTGATTATGCCGCTTGATTTAAGCATTATTGGCAGATATTTCGGATAAGTTGCTTCTGCGACGAGTATAAATTTGCTTCCTACTCTTTTTTTGCTGAAATCCTGTAGAAGAAGCGCTTCCCCTGTGGTATCCTTGGGAAATGCTGCTGTGCCTGTAAGTCTAATAAATTTTTGATTTTTAAGCCTTTCTGGCATATTCGCAACGGTCATCAAATTTTACACCTGTTCTATTTGCATAAGCCGGACAGCCAGTGCAGTATGTGCTATAAGCACATGAAGAATTACTGCAATATTCCCTTTTATAACCATAAGTTTTAGTAAAATTGACCTCCTGATTCACATTGCCCATTATTTGGCCTTCATCCCCGTAAAAAAGGATGCATGAATAGACTGTACCATCGGGCAGAACCTCTGCTTTTGATTCGCCTGGATTGCAGCAAGGGGATAATATAGCATCGAAATCTGTTTCCATCGGTTTAATGTTTAAGTATTTGTAACTAAACGGCGCATCAAAATAAACATTCTTTTTTATCTTGTTCTTATATTTATTATATATATCAAAAAATTCCTTCATAGAATAAAGTGTAGATTTATCAAAATCTCCAAAAACTGTAACATACCTCCAAACCCAGGCACCACATGTTGAAAGGTTGTTGACAAAATCAATTAATTGCTCTATCTCATCGATATTCGTTTTGAGTATGGCAGTACTTAAACCGTACCTGATTTTACCATCTACAATGTTAAGTATAATATTTTTTAATTGTTGCGATGGGTCAAGGCCAAGTATTTTCTTGCTATTCTCTGGTTGTAAACTCTGGAGCGATAAATTCAGTTTTGTCTGATTTTTCTTCAAAAAATCAACGATCTCTTCAGTTAGAAAGAAGCCATTTGTAGTTATATCTGCTCTAATGCCTTTTTCATGCGCCCTCTCAATAAGTTTGCGTGTGGTAGGCCAGTTAAGTGGATGTAGCGGTTCTCCACCGAGTATGTTCATGGTGTTTATACCTCGCTCATCGCACATTTTAACGGTTGCATTTATAGTTTCATCAGACATCTGTTTTGAATCTGCTAGATTTATACCAAGAAGTTTTAGATAGCAAAAGCTGCATCTAAAATTACATAAAAATGAAGGGTAGACTTCTAAGTATATTGGTGCATTTAATCTTTTTTTATTGTTATATCTATTATCAATTATTCTGCAATTGTCTGGAATATCCTTTGCTAAAAAATACCCACCTAAAACGGAATCCTCATTTACTAATATGCCAATATTTTCAAGGCGCGCAACTTTTACAGGAAATTCTGACTGCATCAAAATGCACTATTGCCCTTTTTATGGCTAACAGAAAAATGGACGAGCGTGTTTTATTCTATGCAGTGGCCCCCTTTCGCCAAGAATGCATAATACCTAGGATCTATAGTTGCTGTTTTTAATATTACTTTCGTCCCTATTTTTTTCTCGTTCGTTTTAATAGATGAGGTCATTTAACCACTTAATAATTATAGTATTATTGTTTTTTATAGCTTTTCTTCAAAGTTTAACTATGGCCCTGACATTTATATTTAATCTGCTCTGTTGAATAATTGAATATATCGATATTTATAACTTTTTACCTCCGCAAATTACAGTTATGCATTTACATTTTGCTGAGCGCATAAATGGCCACGCAATATCTTTTGTTTCGCTGTGGAAGTAGCTCCTCCAATAAAATGGCTTGCTGGAGCCTGTTGCGATAGGCAAAAAAGAGAGATGTTCGTTGAAAAGGGAATAAAGAGTATCTACCAGGAGGGTATTAATGACTTCAAAGAGCCTTAAACATTCTTATGCTGTCAAAATATTCATTTCCAAAGCGCGCAATTTTAGGTATTGTGCCAGCTTTTTGAAAGCCAAGCTTTTCGTAAAGGTGAATGGCTCCAGGATTGTTTGAGTATACATCAAGCACTACAAGCCTAAAATTGGATTTCTGTGCTAGAGTTAGCAGCTGATCTATAATTATGCGCCCTATGCCTATGTTTCTGTAGCCCTTCGATATTGCTATGCCAAGTGTACCGGCCTCTTTCTCCCTGCCGAAATTCCTTATTATGCTTGCATCAGCTACCAGCTTGCCTTTGTCAAATGCAGCAATTGCAACCTCGTCGCCTGCAATTATATTGCTAATTTTGTTTGCCAGGTAGCGTGCTTCTGAAGCATAATCCTGAGGCACGTTGAGCTTTATTGGTGCATCTTCTTCTACAAGCTCGTTTATAAATAGCAGGTATTGCTCCGTAAGGTTTGTATCTGGTATCCTCAACTCTATTGTAGCACCATTTTTTGCGACAAATTCCATCAATTTGCTTCCAGGCTCCATCATGCACCACCATATATGCTGCAATTAATATCATTTTTATTATTAATACTTGTTTATGATAAAGCCATTGCTACATTTAGTTCTTTCTGCTTTTTTGCAGGGCAGATGACAGGGCGTTCGGGCAAAGCTTTTAAATGACGGGAACAAATTAGACATACCAAGCTTTTATATAGATTATTTTGAACATATCTTTATGCATGAGCATATTTCCGCTGGGCAGAGGGCAAGGAGTTTGCACACAAAACTTTCAAAATTCCAAGATGGAAGAATAAACTTCTCTGGCTCAGGCATTGCGCCAGTTATTACCGCTTATGTATTCTATGACGGAAAACTGCTTCTGCTAAGAAGGAGCGATAAAGTGGGGCATTACAAATTGATGCGGGATGCTGTATCTGGCTATTTGGACAAAATAAAGGATCCTGTTGAAAAGGTGCTTGAAGAGGTGCAAGAAGAACTCAAAATAAGGCACGAGGATATTGCAAAAGTTGCAAAAAGCAAGAAATTTCCTTTTCTTGATAATAATGATGGAGTAGAATGGATGATAGCGCCAATATTGATAATATTGTCAAAGAGCCCTAATATAAAGCTTGACTTTGAAAATAATGAATATGCACAGGTAGATCCAGAATCAATATCTAGCCATGATACTGTAGCTGGGCTTGAGATAGGGCTCGGAGATATAATAAAGCTGTACGATATGGCTAAAAAATAAAATAGTGTTTTTGATGCTTGCTAGATATGAAGAACTCACATTCATAATACCAACGCTTAACGAAGCAGGAAATATTAATAAAGTGATAAGCTCGCTTATGGCAAGGTACAAAGGAGCAAGAATCATCTTTGCTGATGACGGATCAAAAGACGGCACAAGGGAAGCAATAATCTCATGGTCAAAAAAATATAAGGGCATTGAGCTCCTTGACAGGTCTAATGAGAAGGTGCACGGCCTTACTGTCAGCGTTATAAACGCCGCCATGATTGTTAGAACCAAATATACGATTGTGATGGACGCGGATATGCAACACCCAATAAGCAGGATAGAGGACATATACAAGAAGCTGCATGACTATGATATTGTGGTAGGGGTGCGCACACATGTCAGAAGATGGGGGTGGCATAGGAGGCTTCTATCAAAAGGTATGGCGGTGTTCTCATATATTGTGTTCAAGCTGAGGGGCAAGCCCACATGCAATGATATGATGTCTGGCTTCTTTGGCATAAGATCAGATGTTTTCAAAAGAACAGTAAAGAAAAAAGGCAATAGGTATATTGCTACAGGCTACAAAGTGCTGCTTGACACACTGCGCTTGGTTGACAAGCCTATAAGTGTAGGTGAAGTGAAATATGCAACATTCCACATGCGCAAGGAGGGCAAATCCAAATTCAAGCTAAAGATAATCATTGATGCTCTGAAATCAACATTGTGCTAGCACTTTTCTTATTATTTGTGTGCAAATTTTGATTCAAAAATTGGCAATGAAAAAACATTACTGAGTGAGGGATAGGAAATACAAGATACTAAATTTAATAAGCTTTGCGAGAAATAAAGTATAGGCTTTAGTGCATTGGATTTGAGGGCAATGCTGCTTTGGCAATGCAGGTTTGAAGATGCTGCGCTTATTTGAGTGGTAGAATGATATTAGGTATAGGAGATTCACATGATGCAGGATGCGCCATAATAGAAAAAGGCAAACCTATTGTGGCTGTCAACGAAGAAAGGTTTACGAAAAACAAGAATGAAGTAGGATTCCCTGCGCATTCCATAAGGTATGCAACGCACAAAAAGGTAGATGAGATAGATGCTGTTGCGCTTGCCTGGATAGGGGGCAACGCATTGATATCAAGAGTGTTTCCTTCCTGGGACAGGAAGAGGAGGAAGCTCTGGAGAAGGGAAATTCCAAAGCCTTCAAGGCTTAGCATGCACCTTACTAACTTTATATACAAGCTTGTCCAAAACCAGAATCCAAAGTTTCTGTGGCGTGCTGTTGGCAATAGCATAAGCACATATGAGACAAGAAAGCGCCTTTCTTCTGTGAGCAAGGAGCTTGGCTCAAAAAAAGTTTATGTAGTTGAGCATCATCTAGCGCATGCTGCCGCAGCTTACTACGGCTCTGGATTCAAAGAAGCCCTTGTGATAACCCTTGACGGAGCTGGCGATGGCCTGAGCGGCACTGTTTCAATAGGCGAGAAAGGAGAGCTGAAGAGGCTTGCTGAATTTAAGGCTAGTTCAAGCATAGGCATATTCTATGGCGCTGCAACAGTAGCGTGCGACATGAGATATGGGGAAGACGAAGGGAAGCTCATGAGCCTTGCCGCCTACTCGTATCCTGCGGAGATAGAAGGGCTAGATGACTTTGTGCATTATGATCAAAAGCAAAAGCAGCTTGTGAGCAAAAAAGGCACCAGAAACGAGCTACTCCTTGCAGAATACATGAAAGACCACGTGCTTTCAAACCATGACAGAGAGTCGTTTGCGTATGCAGTGCAGAGGCACGTTGAAAAGCAGGTAATGACAATCGTAAGCCAGTGGATTAAGGAAACTGGTGTGCACAACGTGGCAGTAGGCGGCGGCTTCTTCTCCAACGTGATTACAAACATGCTAATAGAGCACATGCCAGAGGTCAAGAACTTTTTTGTGTTTCCGCATATGGGGGATGGCGGGCTCTCATATGGCTCCGCTTCATACATAGATTTCAAGCTCAACGGCAGGTTTCCTGCCAAGCAGATAGACAACATATATTTTGGCCCAGAATATACCGAAGAAGAGATAGGCTCCTCCCTGAAGCGCGCAGGAAAGCATTTGAAGATAGAGAGGCTTTCAGATCCTGTAGGGTATGCTGCAGATCTGATAGTCAAAAATAAGATAGTATTATGGTTCCAGGGGAGGATGGAATACGGTCCGAGGGCATTGGGCAACAGAAGCGTTCTTGCTCTGCCAAGCGATCCAGAGAACAGGAACAAGATAAACATAATAATCAAAAAACGTCCATACTACCAACCTTTCGCAAGCACCGTGCTTGAAGAAGATGCCCCAAAGATTTTCGAGGATTACGTAGCGCCGAACAGGTTCATGACAAGCGCAAACATGGTAAGGCCGGAATTCCGCGATTTCATGGTGGCCGCATCGCATGTAGACCACACCACAAGGCCGCAGATTCTGGGCAAGGAGAACAAGATCTACAGGGACCTAATAAGCAGAGTAAAGAATGAAACAGGTATAGGTGCAGTATTGAACACAAGCTTCAACAAACACGGCAAGCCGATAGTACTGTCACCTGAAGACGCAGTCTGGACACTTGAAAATACTGGTGCAGACACGCTTATAGTTGGAAGCTACCTTGTGGAAAAGAAATAGAATACAATTGCTTCAAATTATACCTGCCCATGCTCGGCCGCTTTTTCCTTTTCGGCATTACTCCTTAGCAGCTTGCCTGTACTGTGGAGCCTGGCTTCTGCAAACGTTGCAAAAACGGTCATCAGTACAGCCATAGGCGCAAGAAGCTTTATGCTACTTTCATCTGGGCTGGAAATCGAATAAGTTATAGTCAACCCAAATATTACCCCAAGGGCATTTTCAAGAACTGCGACTAGGGCATTGCCTTCTGTGTTTCGCTGATCCTTTGATTCGGCGTAAAGCTTTTTCTGTTCATCTCCATATTTCTTAAGGAAGAAGCCACTCAGTGCAATGCCTGCAAAAGCTGGCACTGCAGCCAAAGGTGTTGCTTCTGGACCCTTGTTTTGAAGCATGTATATTGCAATTGTAGATCCTACGCCACCAATAATGCTGAATTTTATTGCACGTAAATAGCGCATATTCCTTATGTGCTTTTCAGTGCGCTCCTCTTCGGCCTTGCTTTTTATAATTTCCATAGCATCACGATTTTCTAGTCCTTCTTAAGTAGTAAGCCAAAATAATAGTCAAGCGTAGGGCTGTTTTTAAGCTCTTCAACTTTGTAAAGTATCTCATTTATCGCTTTTTTGACATCAAGCCATCTGCTTACCGGAAAAGAAAGCCTAAGAGCTTCTTTCCCATCTCTAGATTTGAATATTATCTCCTTAGAAGAGTTATTCATAAGCGCGTATACCATTTCCCCTCTGTAAGAAAAGGGGCATATTGCAAGATGCAGATAATCTGTATTGCCATCTAGCATGAGCGATATGTTGGACATCAGGTATTTAGCGCCGCTATTAAATGGCTGGTCGTTTTTTGGAGCTGTGTCTTTTGCAAGCTCAAGCACCTTTTTAGTCACCTTAAGCAGCGCAGATAACACTTTATCCTTCTCGCTATCCAAAAGCTCATTGCTCTTGTCGCTATCGAAAAATATGAAAACAGAGTAGATTTTTTGCGGGTCTTCTTCTAGTATTACATTAATCTTTATGTACTTTTGGCCGCGAGGGGACTGTGCAACAGAAAATGATTCCAAGTAGCCTTCAATCTTGTTCTTTGGAGTTGTTTTTTGAGTTTCCACCATACACACCATACATACCATTCAATTTTGCGCGCTTGACAACTCGGCGCTACCCAATTCGTATATTTTTCTTATAGGATCATCATAGTCGTGATAGATGTGCCTTACTTGTACTATTATGTTGTCTATTGAGCCGTATTTTTCTATTAATCCCATTGCCGCCTCAATGCCAAAGAGGTAGTTAAGCTCTTTTTCAGTTATTTTGCCGCTTTTGTAGCTTTGCTTAAGCTCATTGCGCCTGCTTTCTATATTTTCGATATATGCGTTGCGCTTTCCCGGATAATATTCCTCAACTGTGGCAAGACCATTTATGATGCCAAGGAATTCAGCTTCAAGCTCCTTGGGCTTTGTTATGTTGCCAAAAGGCCCTTCTTTGATGCCCGGAAGAAGGTTTGTATTCTGCAGAACGTGCATGTATTCATGCGATATTACCTTTATTAAATCCCAGAAATCCTTTATCTCGTTGGGATTGATTTTTGCGATATTTGGATTTTCTGGCGAAACCGTGCCGGAAACACCATCTTGAGGACTCATGCTGCTAATTAGGGTAAAGCCTTTCTTCAGAAAGAGCATTCCTATGAAAGCATTGCTCACCTGCTCTTTCAATGGGGTTATGCCTAGGTCAAAAAAGTATTCATACATAGAAAAAGCTTCATAGGTGCTGTATCTTTTGCCTCCTATTATCTCATACATATCGATATCGTTGTCTAGAGTTTTCAACTCCTCAGAATGCACCTTGTATATATTGAGTGGTGCATTGTTTGAGCTATCTACAATGCCATATGTCATCTCTATGAACTCTTTTTCAACCTTAGGATAG
This sequence comes from Candidatus Micrarchaeia archaeon, assembly GCA_049967555.1. Classification (GTDB taxonomy): domain Archaea; phylum Micrarchaeota; class Micrarchaeia; order Micrarchaeales; family CABMGC01; genus JAGDYD01. The sequence continues at coordinate 1,166 of JBMFSM010000016.1, read as the reverse complement.
TCTATGTCGCTATTAAGAACTGTGCTTATGAGGGTTTTTCTGAAATCAGAATTTTGAATTGTGCTATTATTGGCTTTTGACATCTTGCTCTCCAAGCCACCAAGCTGTGTAAGAGCTTCTATAAAGCCTATTTTTGCCTCATCAGGCATGCCGAGGATGCGCTGCATGCCTTTTTGGTCTATGACTATTCCGGAACCTTTTAGCTGTTCTTCTAACTGAGATTTAACAAACCCATTTAGCTCTTCCCTGCCAGCAGGGCTAACATGGCTAATATCCTTTGTATTGTCAACGGGCACACTATACTAGCGCATATTTTGATATTTATATGTTGCGAAAAATCCCGTTTTTGCAACAAAAATGATGCTTTTTGCAAAATATAATGGAGCAGTTGCATGTCAGACACTTACCTTACATCAATTTTATTGAATAGGTTTATGATAGCTCCAATGCAAGGATAATTGCACAATGCACATGATATTGAATACAGAGCAGATGCAATTAGCCGTAAAGGTTGTTCACGTTACTTTCACTTGGGGTTTTTCCTTCATCAAGTTCTAGATCCTCGACAGTTATGCGGAGCAACCCTTTGGCACTTCTTGATACTGAAGGCGCAATATCTTTGGCAGCTTCTATAATATAATTGTAGCCGTCTATAAGGCTAGTGGCACGCATTGCATTGTCAATCATTATGATTGTATTCCATGCTTTCCTCTCTAATACATCGCGCCCTTCTGTAGAGCGCATTAGGCTCTCGCTTATGCCTATGGCCATATGGAGCAATGTTCCATAATAGCCGTTTGGCGGCTCGTTCACCACCTTTATCATGCCAGAGAGAGCAGATGCAAGATCCACAAGAAGATTGTTTTCAAGTGCAAAACGCATAAATTCAGATACGCTTTCTCCATTTTCTTTTGCCATGTCTGCCAGCTCGTCATAATTCTCAACTAGGGTCTTTGCAGAACTGCCTATCAGCTTGTTGAAGTATTTTTCGTCAACCTTTGATAGTTGCACCTTGCCATCAGAAGAGAGTGCGTAAAATTCCATTCCAACAACAATCTTTTTTAATGTTTCGATTGCCTCTATGGCCGCATTTTCTGCAGCTGTCATGTCATTTCTCTTAAGTTTGAATAATCCCATTTTACCTCCATTTAATGCAATTTTTTAAG
>JBMFSM010000015.1:0-12469 GCA_049967555.1 Candidatus Micrarchaeia archaeon | reverse complement strand
ATAGTCTGTCGTATACCCAGGCTGTGTATCCACTATTACAAAGGCGTAGTTTGCATTCTTTATCTTTGAATAGATTGCCTTGGCGTTTTCCTCGCTTATGACAAAAGGCTTTGAATCTATGGTGCCACATATAATGCGCAAGCCGCTTGGCCCGTGTATTGAGATATAATCTTTCAGCTGCGCTTCTTTCTTCATCAAATCCTTCAAGCCAACATTTACATTTGTCATGCCAAGATGGAAGCCTATGCTGGGGTTTGTTGTATCAGCATCTACAAGCAATGTCCTGTAGCCGCGTTTCTGCAAAGAAACAGCTAGATTAACAGCAACAGTCGTTTTGCCGACGCCACCTTTTTGCGATGAAATGCGCATTATGTAAGGCATCTACTCCCTCTTTATCATCTCTTTTATCCCCTTGAGCGACGATACTCTTTCCTCGCTGTACCTGGGCTCTCTCCTACGCCTTGAACCTAAAAACATTAGGATAGCAAGTAATAAAATTATTGCTGCTATGTAGCCAGGAAGGTAGCTTGGCTTGCTAGGCACAACTGCTTGTGGTATAGTTGTATTTGTAGGAATCGGCAGGACAACGATAGGTATTGTATATGTTGTATTGAAGCCCTGTGTTGAGAGGTAAAGACTCATCATTAGTGTGCCTGGAGAGGAAGCTTTTATTTTGAAATCTTGTGAAAGAATGCTGTTTGGGCTTGCATTTACAATATACATGCTTGGGCTTATGTTTATTCCAGGCGGGGCAATAAGCAAGATAGAAACAGGCTGTATTGAAGTGCCGGTATAAAGTTCCTCTATGCTTATCTTTCCTGTGCTATTTGAATAAAATGTAGGAATATTCATTTCAACTACCTTAAGCTGTGCTAACTGAGTATATGTCGGTATTGTCATTATGCTCTGTATATTTGTCAAAAGATTCTGGTTGCGTGGCTTTGAAATTGTGTAATAAGCATATGCACTTCCACCTTTGGGCAAATATGACACAAGCCAATTTATAGTGTAATAGCTTTGCGATTCTGTTATGTTATTTGCGAGGCCATAGGTACTTATTTGTGATATATTGCTTGCTATCAGCTTAGGAATTATAGTAGAAATGCGTAAATTGAAGATTGTTGAATTTGTAGGATTGTGTATCTGCAAAATACCATTTGCAAGATTTGTATTGTTTGCCAGAAGCACCTGATTAAGTATATTTTTGCCTGGATTGCTTTGCGAATAAACAGTAAAAGAGAGAAACTCTTTTGTTGTTGAACTTCTGTTTTGAATTGAGGCTGTTATGTTTAGAGGTATTATATATGTGCCAGGAGCCAGAGTAGAGTTTGAAGTAAAAAAGAGCTGAACAGCCAGGTTTTCGTTCGGTTTTATGGCAAAGGAAGTTGCTGAGAGAGAAACAATGCTAGAATAAATTTTAGGTACGCTGATACTCACATTTTCTGTCGCATTTCCATTATTAATTAAACTTATCTGCGAGATTGAAGATGTGCCCTGAACAGAAGAGATTAGAAGCGGAGCTGAAACCAGACCGATAGAAGGTAGAGTCGTTATTGGTTTTGGCACCGGAATTGGGGAAGGTATTGGAGAAGGAGTAGAAGAGGATGCAATTGGGTAGATTGAGAAGTTTGTTTTTGCAATTGATATATTTCTTACTGTCTGATTTTGCAACGTTGTGTTATAATAGGCATTCACTGTCACATTGTAAGATCCTGCATCTGAAAGATTTGAAATGGTGAAAATAATATTTTCTCCTGCGCTCGGAGTAGAAGGTGGCTCTACTTTGTATATGTTAAAAGATTGCGGACCGCTGACATTGATATTTATGGTGATGTTGCTTGAGGCAAGCTCACCATTGTTGAAAAGAGATGTAATAAGATATATCTGTGTTGCTGCTGGAGCTGAGTTAGGCGAAGCACGAACCTGCATTATTATGTTTGCAGGATTAAGCAAAAAGAGAGGAGAATAGTTGTGTATGGGATAGGAATATTCATAAAAATTCAGCTCGGCATAATATGTGCTGTTCGGTATGTTGTTTGTGCCAAAGCTTATCTTTTTTATGATTGGCGATGAGATATTATATAATGTTATTGATTTCTTATAGACCATACTTTGATTGAACTTATTAACAAGAGAAAAATTGCCGACCAAGATAGGTATGACACAGTTTGAAGTTGGAGATATAGTATAATTTAAGGTTATGTTCAAAGGCCTCAAATAAGCAAAGTTTGTATTAGAAGAGAAAATGATATTGCCAGGGCATACAACATATACACTAGCTGTTACGGTGCCATTTTGTGATGCATATACATCGACTAGCAGAAAAGAAATTAGCAAAACTAACGCAATTTTTTTCATTCCAATCATAATAACTAAGACCACAACAAATTAAAATCTTTCCATAATCGGCGAAATGTTTAGGTGGCTTAGACTAATATAAAAGCGTTTCAATTAATTTTTATTTTTGCCTAAAAGCCTTTCTTTGAGCCTTTCAAGAAATGGCACTTGGGCTTTGAGAATTTTTAGTTGTGCTTTGCTTATAGGAAACCATTCTGCTTTATCAACTTCTGGAAATTTCTCAATTTTGCCTGAACCTTTGGGCCACTCCATTTCAAAGAGATTGCTTTTCGCGTTGGAAACATCAAAATCACACTTTGCAGCCCAAGCATGCACGCTTTTTCCAGAATAATCCACACTGCCAAGATCAGTCAAATCGCAATTTGCTTCAAAGCCTGTTTCTTCGTTGAACTCGCGCAAGGCAGCATGCAATTCGTCCTCATCCTTCTCTACAATTCCTTTTGGTATAGACCAGGTATTATAATCTTTATTTGCCCAGAATGGGCCACCAGGATGAACAAGCAAAACTTCCAAACCCTCTCTTCCAAATCTATATGCAACAATTCCAGCACGTTTCATGAATATATTTTGTGTAAGATAACTATAATAAATCTATTCATATATTATAGAAAAGGTTAAAAATAATTTTCATAATATAATAATGGATGTGGCTATGAATGAAGAGATGATAAGAGATATACAAAATGCCGAAGATACGGCAAAAAAAATTATAAAAAACGCTGAAGAAAGGAGGAAGGAAATTATCGAAGGAACTAATAAAAAGGCGAGTGAGATTATAGAAAATGCTGAGAAAAATGTAGAAAATATTCTTGAAATAGAGCTTGAAAAAACTAAAAAAGAAATAGAAAAAAAGCGCTCTGATGGCAAAAAGAAAATAGAAGAATTGACAAAACAAATTATGAAGAAAAAACTGAAAGAGGTACAGGTAAAAAACATAAGCAATAGTATATTTGAAAAATATAATAGTTAGACTCAGCATTTCTTGATTGTTGGGTACCAAGTATCTGCATTGCAATCTAAGGAAGTGAACAAACGGGCAATGTGTATGTAACGGTTTAATAAAAATAAATCCTGCACGCTTATTGCAGGAAGATAACGCGTTGATTATTTGTTTAAAACAGAACAAATGGAAAAGGTAAGGATGCTATTTAGCAATAACTTGAAAACTGAAGTTATAGAATACCTTCATGACAAGGGCTTTATAGATTTGAGAAAGAGCAAACTAGATATAAATGATGACTCACCTTCGGATGAACTCAACAAACTTGTAGGGCTGCTAATAAAGATCAATGGCGCACTTCAAATAATAGGCATTCCGAATAAGAAAAAACCCAACAGAATAACAAAAAAGCTCGGCAGGAAGGAGCTTGTGGAAAAGATAGAAAAAACCAGATATATAGATAGAATTTTTGAGCTGGAAGATGTAATAAAAGAAAGTAAAATAGAGATAGATACTATTAACTATGCAAACTCGATTGCACAATTGTTCAAAGGCATAAAGATAGATTTCTCTTCATTAAAAAGTGAATATGTTAAGTATAAAGCGTATTTGGCTGAGAGAAAAGAGGGAATTAAGCTTTGGCATAAGCTCTTATCTTCGGATGAAGTAGAAGTAATAAAAAAAGAGAATAAAAAGAGCATGCTTATTTTTGTAATTTTTGAGAAAGGCTTCAATATAGACGAATTTATAAAGCCGTTCAAGCCTGATGAATTGGATTTGGGCGCAGCATATTTAACAGGCAGCCCAGAGCAGGTGATAGAAAATTGCACAAAGGAGAGAAAAAAGCTTGAAAATGCAACAGAGAAAGCGAAGGCAGAAATTGAAAAGCTGAGAGGAAAGGCTTACGAAATGCTTTCTCTGAGAGAAATGCTGGAGTTAGAGATAGAAAGGGAAAATGTGAAGTCAGACTTCAAGAAAACTGAATATACCTTCCTTGTTGAGGGTTGGGTCCAAAAAAAGAAGCTTGGCGAGATAAAGGCGGGGCTTGAAAAGATTACAAAAGGAGAGTTTGAGCTTGAAATTATAGAAAAAGACGAACTTGCACCAACCCTTACAAACAGGCCGAAGATCTTGAAGCCTTTTGATTATATAATAGAATTTTATTCAATACCAAGAAGCGATGAAATAGATCCTACGTGGTTCTTTATTCTTTCATTCCTTGTGCTTTACGGAATGATGATAAGCGATGTTGGATACGGCATTGTGTCTTTGATTTTTGTAACGTGGATTGCCACATTTACTGACCCTGATGGATTAGTGCACAATGCTGCTAAAATATGGCAATTTGCAGCTGTCTCTGCCATATTATTTGGATTCGTTTCCAACCAGTACTTTGGCTACCAACTAAACCAATATATAGGCTTGGGCAACATAGGCTTTGACTGGACTAAGGATACAACAACAATACTTCTTGCAGCGGTACTCTTAGGTGTGGCGCAGATTTGCATAGGTCTTATGCTAGGTTTTGTAAATAAATATAGACATGGTGAAAAACTTGCGGCAATAAGCAAACTTACATCAATCGTAGCTGTTGTAAGTGGAATATTTGGGGTTGGTGGGGCTTTCTTCGGCGCTTTCAATATTGACATTACTTTTTATTCTGCTATAATATCGATTGTATCTTTTGCAGTGACAATATTTTTAAACTTGGGTGAAGCACCTGAAATTACAAACCTTATATCACATCCTCTGAGTTATGCCAGGGTTTTGGGCTTCGGATTGAGCAGTGTAATACTTGCAATACTCATAGACAAGGCATTTACGCCAAGCCTGAGCCATGGTATATTATTATTTGTTTTGTTTACATTTTTAATTATAATATTGCACTTTATCAACATGATATTGGGCATATTTGAGGGAATAGTACAGAGCTCAAGACTTAACTTTGTGGAGTTCTTCTCAAAATTTTATACAGGAGGTGGAATAAAGTTCAAGCCGTTTTCCCATAAGAAAATTTATATTAAATAGGTGATAATATGGCAATAGGTATGGAAGCTATGATTGCGACAATCAGCGCGGCAATAGCAATAGTCGGAGGGGCAATAGGTACTGGAATAGCACAGTCTGCAATAGGCACTGCTGGACTTGGGCTTATAGCAGAGAAGCCGAACCAAATGGGTGCGGCATTGCTTTTCCTGGTTCTTCCAGAGACAATACTCATCTTCGGATTTGTGATAGCAATATTGATTATGGTAGGGGCAGGCATAATATGAGGTGCACAAATGCCGATAGAAGAGATAAAAGAGAAAATACTCGGAGACGCAAAAAAGAAAGAGCAGGAAATAATTGATGAGGTTAAAAAAGAAAGAGACAGAATTATAAGGGAAGCAAAAGAGAAAGCAAAGCAAAAGGAGGAAGAAGCAGCCCTTATTGCAAAAAAGAAAGCGGAAGAGATGGATAAAGAATATATTGCAGAATATAGTATAGAAAGTCATAATGCCGAATTGCTTGCTCAGGAAACTTTAGCAAGGCGCTGGCTCAGAAAAGTTGAGAGTGAAATAGAAAATAACATTATAAAAAATTATCAGAAAATAATAAAGAACGCTGTTGAAAGGATAAGCTCAGAAGGCTACGGATATAAGATAAAATCTGAAAAGAAGCTTGCGCCTATGCTAGAGAAGCTTGGCTATAAAACAGAAAATTGCGAAAACGGAGTTTTGGTGATGAGCAGTGATGAAAGAATAAGCATAGATGTGACTCCAAAAAAATTGGCAGATGAATATGAGGAGGAAGCAAAAGGGATTATAATAAGGACTCTTTTCAAAGAAAAAGGCAGAAATGAAGAAGGCAAGATAGGAAAAAACAAAAAAGGAAAAAAGAAGGTGGGAAGATAAGACAAGCGCCAAAAATATCGTGCAGGTACGCATATGCAAGCACCAGAGTAAAAGCCATGAAATCAAACCTCATCGGAGAAGAAGGGATGAAAAATATAATGAATGCAAAAAGCTTGGAAGAGATAATATCACAGCTTTCGCAAACTGATTACAAGATAGAACTCGAGCAGTTTGGAGGTATGAAGATAAGCTCTGACTATATAGATTTCGCACTCAGCGAGAACCTAGCCAAAAATGTTGGCAAGCTGATAAAAATAACACCTGCTAAGGAAAGAGACATAATAAGAGCCATATTCGGGAGATGGGATATATACAATATAGAGCTGGCGATAGACGCAAAGGCAAGCGGAAAGAGTTTTGATGATATTTCAAAATATATAATAAACTACGGTCCACACGATATCGCATCGATAAAAGAAGCGCTTTCAGAAGAGAGCATGGAAAATATGATCCTCAAACTTATGAACAACAGCCCTTACAAAAAACTGCTTAGGGAGGCGCTCGAAATAATTAGAGGCGGTGGCGATGCACTCCAGGCAAACACGGCGATAGACAGATTATATTATCAGGGCCTTGCCAAAATGTTGCCAATTATCAAGAAACTGAGCCAAGAATCATTTATCATAATAAATTATGATATGGAGATGAGGAATATTCTGGTTCTTATAAGAGCGAAGAAGTATGGGCTTTCATTTGAGGAAATAGAAAAAAATCTTATTATTAGTAGCAATTTAAATAAAGAAAAACTTGAAGCAATGTACAAAAGCGCAAAGGATGAAATAGAGCTTGCGAGAGGCGCGAAAGACTTCGATCTTACAAAGGAGATTGAGGATTACGAAAAAAATAGAAAACTGCTTGTGTTTGAGATAGGCATGCAAAATCAGATATTGAAGAAGAGTGTGAGGCTCCTTGGATATACTCTTCTGTCATTTGGCACAATAATAGCATATGCGTATATAAAAGAAATAGAGGTACTCAATATAAGAATATTGGCAAAAGGCATGCAATATAACCTTAATAAAGAGGATCTATCAAAAATGATAGTATGGAAAAATTAAACGGGGAAAATGTTTATAAGATTGGCGTTATAGGTAGCGAGCCGCTTGTCACTGGATTCAAGCTGGCTGGTGTTAAGTTGGGGGTTATAGTAAAAAATGGGGAGGAAGCTGAGAAGGCGCTTTCATCGATTTTGGAGAATAGGGAGATAGGATTAGTGGTGATTGGTGAAGGTGTTTCAAACAACATAAAAAGCAAGAAACTTTTACATGTGATTGACACTAGTCTGATGCCTTTGATAGTAGAAATTCCAGATTATGGTGAAAGGGAGCTTGAGAATGATACGCTTAGGAGACTCATACTCAAGGCAGTTGGGATAGATATAACAAAAGTCTCTAAGTTTAAATGATGGTGGTTTGTTGGGGATAGTAGAAAAAGTTTCTGGACCGCTCGTTGTTGCGAAAGGCATGCTAGGGACAAAAATGTATGATGTTGTAAAAGTTGGGGAGGCAAAGCTTATAGGGGAGGCAATACAACTCAATGGGGAGAAAGCAGTTATACAGGTGTACGAGGAAACATCTGGGCTGAAGCCTGGTGAGCCTGTTACAACCACAGGAAATCCCCTTTCTGTTGATCTTGGGCCAGGGCTGCTTACAAGCATATATGATGGAGTACAAAGGCCGCTAGATACAATAGCTGCCAAGAGCGGCAATTTCATTGCAAGAGGCATAGAAGCAGACGCTTTGGACAAAAGAAAAAAATGGAAATTTGTCCCTATAGCAAAGAAGGGGGACAAGGTTAAGGAAGGCCACATTATAGGCTATGTACAGGAAACGGAACTTATAAAGCATTACATAATGGTACCGTACGGAATACATGGTGTTTTAGAACATATAAAGGAAGGTAATTTCACAATCAAGGAAAGCATTGTAGAAGTGAAAGGGGAAAAAGATTATGAGATAAGCATGCTCCAGAAAAGGCCTGTAAGAATATTTGGAAAATACAATAGAAAGATAAGGGCAGACGAGCCTCTAGTTACAGGACAGAGAATTATAGATATGTTCTTTCCTGTTGCAAGAGGAGGAACTGCGGCAGTTCCAGGGCCATTCGGAAGCGGCAAAACAGTAATATTACACCAGCTTGCGAAATATGCAAGCAGCAACATAGTAACATATATAGGCTGCGGCGAGCGTGGCAATGAGATGACAGAGGTATTGACTGAATTCCCAGAACTGAAAGACCCTTCAACAGGAAGGCCACTTATGGAGAGGACAGTGCTTATCGCCAATACCAGCAACATGCCAGTGGCTGCAAGAGAAGCAAGCATATATACTGGCATAACTATAGCTGAATATTTCAGAGATATGGGTTATGATGTTGCACTGATGGCTGACAGCACATCAAGATGGGCAGAAGCAATGAGAGAAATATCTGCAAGGCTGGAAGAAATGCCTGGAGAGGAGGCTTATCCAGCATACCTGCCTAAAAAACTTGCAGAATTTTATGAAAGGGCAGGGAAGGTTGAAACTTTAAATGGCAAGATAGGCTCAATAAGTATAATAGGCGCTGTCTCCCCTCCTGGTGGAGATATCTCAGAACCTGTTTCTCAAAGCACGCTCAGAGTAACAAAGGTTTTTTGGGCTCTAGACAAGGCACTTGCTGATTCTAGGCATTTCCCCGCAATAAATTGGTTAAATAGCTATTCGCAATATCTCGCACAGATTGACGAGTGGTACGAAAAAAATGTAAATAAGGAATTACCAAAAGAAAGAGAGAGGGCGATGACTATGCTGCAAAAGGAATCAGAACTCAGAGAGATAGTTCAGCTTGTTGGAGAAGACGCGCTTCCAGATTCTGAAAGAGCTACGCTCCTTACAGGAAAAATGTTTAGAGAATATTTCTTGAGGCAAAGTGCATTTGATCCGATAGATACATATACAAGCATGAAAAAGCAGGAGGCAATGCTCAACGCAATACTCAGCTTTAGCGACAAGATGAATGAGGCAGTAAGTAAAGGAATAAATGTAGACTCTATAAGCAAAATGGATGTTATAAATGACCTTTCTAGAATAAAAGAGTGGAAGGAGAGTGATGTTGAAAAAGAAAGGAGAGACATAATTAAAAAAATAGAAGAGGAGTTTAATAAGTTAATAAGGGAGGAAACGGAGCAGGTGGTTGAGTGAATTTCGAGATAAATTATAAGAGTCTCAAAAGCGTTGCAGGCCCACTTGTGGTAGTGGAAAAAGTAAAGCATGCTGCTTATGGAGAGATAGTAAGAATAGAAATGGGCAACAACGAAAGCAGACTTGGCCAGGTGCTCGAAAGTGCTGAGGGCTACGCTATAATACAGGTCTTCGGACCAACAGATGGTATAGATATAGACAAAACTTCTGTTACATTCTTAGGAGATATATTTAAGATAGGTGTCTCAGAAGACATGCTTGGTAGAATATTTAATGGTCAGGGAAAACCTATTGATATAAATGTAGGAGTAGCTTACGAAGATAAACTAGATGTTAATGGCTCTCCTATAAACCCGAGTAGAAGGGCAATGCCCAATGATTTTATAGAAACTGGAATTTCAGCCATAGACGGTCTTATGACGTTAGTAAGGGGCCAGAAGCTCCCAATATTCTCCGGCTCTGGCTTGCCACACAATCAACTTGCTGTACAGGTGGCAAAACAGGCAAGCGTAAAAGGCAACAAAGATTTTGCAGTTGTATTTGCTGGAATAGGCGTAACATACGATGACGCAATGTTTTTTATAAACGAATTCAAGAAAGCAGGCTCATTGGCAAGAACGGCGGCGTTTATAAATTTGGCAAACGACCCTAGCATAGAAAGAATACTCACGCCAAGAATAGCCCTTACTGTTGCAGAATATCTTGCTTATGAAAAAAATATGCACGTGCTAGTTATATTGAACGACATGACCAACTATGCAGAGGCCCTTAGAGAGTTGTCAAGCGCGAGGGAAGAAGTACCAGGAAGGAGAGGCTACCCAGGCTATATGTATACAGACCTAGCAAGCATATATGAAAGGGCAGGTATGATAAAAGGAAAAGGGGGAAGCATAACGCAGCTGAATGTTGTGACAATGCCTGGTGACGATGTGACACACCCCATACCAGACCTTACAGGATATATAACAGAAGGCCAGATATACCTCGATAGAAGTCTCTACAATAAGGGCTTATATCCTGCAATAAATCCACAAGGCTCTCTTTCAAGATTGATGAACAATGGGATAGGTGAAGGAAAAACAAGATCAGACCATAGAGGGGTGGCAGACCAGCTATATGGGGCTTATTCAAAAGCTGTAGAAGCAAGAAACTTGAGTTCAATAGTCGGGGAGGAGGCATTAAATGACCTGGATAAAATTTATCTTAAATTCGGCGAGAGTTTCGAGAAGAGGTTTATAAAGCAGGGCATAAACGAGAGGAGAGATATTGAAAAAACACTTGCTATAGGTTGGGAACTTTTATCAATGCTCCCAGAGTTAGAACTTACAAGAATAAAGAAAGAGCACATAGATAGATATTACAAGAAAAATTAATTGGTTAAATATTCACCGCGGGGTACTGGCTTTAAAAAGATGATTCGCGTGTTGCACAACAGCGTTGGACAAACCAATTTCATTAGGATATGCAAGCCAGCTTATGGAATGATTAGCAGAAGCAGCAAGCCCACGATTTCAATCTGGTGTCCTGGGGCAACCTTGTGGTATATCGTTGGGTTTAGAATAGAGGGTGCAATGGTGAGAAACTCTATGAATTTATTCGTGGGCGGGTGTCAGAAAGACCAGAAAGGCGCCGATATTAGAAATCTGAACAAGTCAATATCGTTAATTTTCTTTGAGCTGATTTAATGAAAGTAACAAATCCGACAAGAATGAATCTTATAAATCTCAGGAAAAGCATAAACCTTGCAGGAAGGGGACACGAAATTTTGAAGAAGAAGAGGGAGGTTTTGGTTGTTGAATTCCTTAAGCTTCTGCAAGAATCTAAAGAGGATAGGAACTCACTTTTCATAGCGTTGCAAGAAGCATATAAAAGCGTGGCAATAGCCTCGATATATGTGGGCAACTACCAATTGGAAACAATAGCCTCGCATATTGCTGAGATATCACCCATCAAGATAACTCTCAAAAATATAATGGGTGTTAACATACCAGAAATAGAGAAAATAAAAAAGGAGGAAAAGAGCATATTGGAGAAGGGATATAGTTTGATTTCGACAAGCACAGCAGCAGACGATGTGGGTGATTCGTTCCAGAAAGTTGAAAAGATTTTGATAGGTGTGGCAAAAAGAGAGCAGGGGCTAAAGAAGATAGTTATAGAGATAGACAAAACAAAGAGGAGGGTTAATGCACTTGAATATGCACTTATTCCGAACTTGCAAGCCCAAGCAAAGTATATAACAATGAGGCTCGACGAAATAGATAGGGATATGTTTTCTGCGCTCAAGCATGTAAAGAAAAAGATGGCTAAGGAGGTTATTCGATGATAGCGTGCCTTTTCAGCGGTGGAAAAGATTCAACGCTGGCGTTGCATAAAGCGTATGCCGTTGGCATGCATACCGAGCTTCTTTTAACCTTCAAAAGCAAGAACCCAGATAGCTACATGTTCCATTACCCCAACATAGAGTATACAAAACTCCAAGCTGAAGCTCTTGGAATAAAACATATTATTGTAGAAAGTGATGGTGCAAAGGAGAAAGAATTAGAGGATATAGAAAAGGCGCTAGTGGAAAACAGTGTCACGACGTTGATAACAGGAGCAACTTATAGCAAATACCAAGCAGACAGAATCAACAGAATAGCGAAAAAGCTTGATATAGAACACGTTGCACCACTTTGGCATGTCGAACCTATTGAAGAGTTGGAAGAGATAGCAGAAAAATATTATGCCATAATAACCAAGGTTTCTGCTGAGGGACTTGACAAATCACTTCTTGGCGCAAGAATAGATATGAGCACTATAAAAATCCTTGAAGATGCGAACAAAAAATATGGCATAAATATGCTTTTTGAAGGGGGCGAAGGAGAAAGTTTTGTATTAGATGCCCCATTATTCAAGAAGAAAATACTGATAAAGCAGTCAGCGATATTAGATAGTGGTATGAGTGCGACATATGTTATAAAAAGGGCGGAACTTGCAGAGAAATAAGAAAAATATAATAAAATATAATAATTATTATTACATAATAAAAAGCAATAAAAAGCATGGAGGCATAGTCTAATGGTAGGACGTCACCCTTACACGGTGAAGGTCTGGGTTCG